>JAHJHL010000206.1 GCA_018823905.1 Alphaproteobacteria bacterium | reverse complement strand
GTAAATCCACTCCGACCGGCTCTCGAAATCCTTGTCCTCATGCGAATAGCGCAGCCCGGCGACCAGCGTCAGCTGGTCGCTCGCCTTCCATTCGGCATGGCCGTATGCGGCTGCGCTCCACGTATCCTGCGAAAAATTGAGTTCGAGCTGATCGGCGACGCGCCCCGCGAGCGCCGGATCGGTGAAGTTGGTGAGGCCAAGCAGCGGGGACAGCGTGCCGAAGAAGCGCAAGTCGACCTTCTCGCGCGCGCCGTACAGGCCGGCGATCCAGTAAAAGCGGCCGCCGCCATCCGACGCGAGCCGTAGTTCCTGCGAATATTGTTCGAGCCGGGTATCGCGCAGCTGGTTGAGTTCGTGATGCGGCGCGCCGTCGGTGTCGGTGAAGGCGCGCTTGCGGGCGTCGTCGTAAGAGGTGATCGAGGTCAATGTTATGCTACCCAGATCGAATTCGCCGCGCAGCGAGGTGCCATAATTATGCTCGCGGTTTCGTCCGACGAAATCGACACGGACCCGATAGGGGTCGCCGTCCAAATCGGTATAGCCGAGGGCGTCGCCGCAGAAGCGGGGATCACGGACGCCCACGAGCGGCGTCGCCGCGCACGGCTGCGTCGCCCCAGGAATCGATGTGAAGCCTATAGATGTCAGCGGAAGCACTTCCCCGGTCGTCTCGCCGCCGTGGACGTTGAGCAGCAGGTTGACGGCGCCGCCGCCATCATATTCGAGCAAGCCGCGTGCCGCCCAACTTTCCTGTTCGCCAACGCGGCGCTTCGGGTTGAAAAACAGCGGGCTGAGCGGGAGGTTCGTGTCGGCAGGCGTCCAGTCGTTGGCATAGTAGCCGCGCCCCTGCTTCACATAGCGGCCGGCCAGCCGCGCTTTCAGCGATGGGGACAACGGCCCGCTGACCGCCGCGTCCAGCGTGAGTGTGCGATAGTTGCCGTAAGATGCTTCGGCATATCCTTCGAGCGTGTCGGTCGGTCGGTGCGTAGAATAGCTGACGGCACCGCCGGTGGTGTTGCGGCCGAACAAGGTTCCTTGCGGCCCCTTCAATATCTCGACGCTGTCGGTGTCGAAGATTTGGAAGCCAGTTAAGATATTCGAGCCAAGATAGACCTCGTCGAGATAGACCGCCGCCGCCGGCGCGACATTGGGAGCGAAATCCTGGACGCCAACCCCGCGGATGACGAACGTCGGCTGGCGGCCGAGATAGCTGTATACCTGAACGCCCGGAACCGATTCCGAAATGCGCTCGGCCGAGGTCACGCCCAGATCCTTGAGCTGGTCGCCGGTGAAGGCGGCTATGGAGACGCCGACGTCCTGAAGATTCTGGTCGCGTTTTTGCGCCGTGACGACAATCTCTTCGAGACGGTCGCCCGAGGCAGCCGGCGGTGCGGCGGTCGCCGCGTCCTGCGCTTCTGCTTGAGCCGGAATGGTCGCCAGCACGGCGCCGATACCAATACCGCTTAGAAACCTGCTTTTCATATCCGCTCTCCCCACTGCGACGAATTCGTGCCGGTTCGTCCGATTGGCAGGATGCGGGAGAACGGCCGGCGCGGCTATTGATCGGTCTGCGATTGGGATTGCGCCATGCACAATGCGATGGCCATGCGCACGGCGCAAAGCCAGTTGCAGCCTCCGCAACAAAGACGACGCGATATCGGCGCTATGGCCGTCCGGCTCCGTCCGCTTGGAGCAAAGCAACGATCGGCAAGAGGAACTGTGATGACCCAGTTATTAGCGTCCGGTGTGAAGGCGCATGATGTCGGCAGGTTGTTGGGGGAGGCGGGGCTCCGTTTCGCCGAGCGGACAATGATCGAATTCGATGGCTGTCTGTTGTCCTTCGGCGAAATTGCGGACTCGGTGGCGAATGTAGCCGGAAACCTAGCGAAGTATGGCGTAGAAAAAGGCGACAGGATCGCACTATATTTGCCGAACACACCGCACTACCCTATCTTGTTCTTCGCGGCGATGCAGTTGGGCGCGGTCGTCGTGAATTTGACCCCGCTAGACGCTGCCCGAGAGCTGCGCTTCAAGCTCGCCGATACCGGCGCGCGGGTCGTCGCCACGCTCGACGCCGAGCCATTTTCCAGCAATGCCGCAGCGCTACTTGCGGAAGGTGTGGTCGACCTCGCGCTGATCGGCAGCGACGCTTATTGGCAGGGGGCAGACCCCGTCGCCGTATCCGGCGCGGGCATGGCATCGCTCGATGCGATGATTGCGACTACCTCGTCCTGTCCGGCCGTCCACGTCACCTCCGATGACCTCGCGCTCATCCAATACACCGGCGGGACGACGGGCACGCCGAAGGGCGCGATGATCACGCACGGTAATCTGGTCAGCGCGGTTGCGATGTTCGACGCCGCAATCGCGGCAACCTCAGGCTGGCGGCCGGGTCGCGAACGCCATATCGACGTGCTGCCGCTGTTCCATATCTACGCGCTGGTAGGCGTCATGCTCCGCGCGGTCGCCCATGGCGAAACGGTCCTTTTGCGCGACCGGTTCGATCCCGAACAGACGCTGGAGGATATCGGCCGCGGTGGCGCCACCTTCTTTTTCGGCGTGCCAACGATGTTCATCGCACTGCTCGAAATGCCGAATATCGCCGAATATGACCTGTCTTCTCTCGTTTACTGCGTGTCCGGCGGCGCTCCGCTTCCCGGTGAGGTGGCGGCGCGCCTGGCGCAGTTGATCGGCCGCCCGCTCGTCGTCGGCTGGGGGATGACCGAGACCTGCGG
This sequence comes from Alphaproteobacteria bacterium, assembly GCA_018823905.1. Taxonomy (GTDB): domain Bacteria; phylum Pseudomonadota; class Alphaproteobacteria; order Sphingomonadales; family Sphingomonadaceae; genus Sphingopyxis. The sequence goes on along the minus strand of JAHJHL010000206.1, from coordinate 38,934 downwards.
CGCGGGCACGCTCAGCAGGTCGGACGAAATCAATGAGGCCGCCGCGATTGGCTATCCGCTGCCGGGCGCTACCGTCGAGATATTGTCGTTCGATGGCGACCGCTTGCCCGCTGCGGTGGGCGAGACGGGTGAGATTGCGATCAGCGGCCCCAACGTGATGCGAGGCTATTGGAACCGGCCGGAAGAGAGCGCGGAGGCTTTTGCCGCAGGGCGCCTTTTGACCGGCGACTTGGGATTCATCGATGCGCGAGGCCAAATCCATCTTGTCGATCGCAAAAAGGATCTGATCATCTCATCGGGATTCAATGTCTACCCGCGGATGGTGGAGGAAGCAATTTATGAGCATCCTGCGGTTGCAGAGGCGCTCGTCTATGGAGCGGCCGACAATTATCGCGGTGAAATCGCTGTCGCCGCGGTCAAGCTGCGGGCGGGGCAGGCGTTGGACCTTGCGCAATTGCGCGCGTTCCTTTCGGACAAGCTGGGACGGCATGAACTGCCCGCCCGGTTGGAAATCCACGACGCGTTGCCGCGAACCGCTGCGGGCAAATTGTCGCGCAAGAACCTGCGCGATGCATCGGCCAAGAGGGAGGCATGATGTGACGGGCATTGACGATTTCGCTGCTGATCTAGCCTTTCCGGAGGGGCCGGTCGCGTTTGCCGACGGCAGTGTTCTCGTGGTTGAAATTCGCGGGCAATGTCTGACGCGTATCGCCGTCGATGGAAGCAGACGGGTCGTCGCGTCGCTGCCGGGCGGTCCCAATGGCGCAGCGATCGGCCCCGATGGCGCGATTTATGTTTGTAACAACGGCGGATTCGAATTTGGTCACGTCGAAGCCTATGGGATCAACATTCCCGTCGGTCCGGCGGCGACCTATGCAGGCGGTTCGATCCAGCGCGTCGATGCAGAAACCGGCGAGGTCATGACGCTCTATACTGAAGCCGATGGGATTGCGCTGCGCGGGCCGAACGATCTGGTGTTCGACGACCGAGGTGGATTCTGGTTTACCGATCATGGAAAATCCTTCCACCGCGAGCGGGACCGGGTCGGGGTGTTCTACGCCAAAGCCGACGGCAGCTTCATCCGCGAAGTGATCTTTCCGCTGGAAAACCCCAATGGCATCGGTCTGTCACCCGACGGCCGCACGCTTTATATCGCAGAGACTTATACCTGCCAACTTTGGGCATTCGATCTTGCGGGGTCGGGTGAGATCGCCCCGCATCCCAATCTGTTCGGGCACGGGGGCCGTTTCCTCCACCGCCCCGCCGGTTTTCGCTTCTTCGACAGTTTGGCAGTCGAAGAATGCGGCAATATCTGTGTGGCGACGATCGGTGAACCAGGCATTTCGGTCATTTCCCCGGAAGGCGATCTGGTCGATTTCGTGTCGACGCCCGACATCTTCACGACCAACATATGCTTTGGCGGCGCCGACATGCGAACGGCCTATATCACCCTGTCGGGAACCGGTCGCATCGCCGCGATGCATTGGCCGCGCCCCGGCCTTCGGTTGAATCACTCTGGCGGGTGACACCGCTCAGCCAAATCGCGCCAGCCCCTCACTCATCCAGCTCCGGAATTTGATCGCATCAGGTCGACGCTGGACCGCCTCGTCCGCGAAGACGAGATAATAGTCGATGCCAAGTGGCGCTTCGCAAGTGCCGATCTGGATGAGGCGCCCCTGTTCGATCAGACGATGCGCAAGGATCGGCGCCACGATCGCGACACCCAGTCCGGCCGCGGCCGCCTCGAACATGAGGAATTGCGCTTCATAGTAGGTTGGCGGTGCGAGCGGCGGGCCATCATATTTCATATTGCGTAGCCAGCGTTCCCACAGCCCTTCGGGACGATAGATCGCCAGCCGGTCGGTGCGCGCGAGGTCGGAAAGGCCCGTCGGCAACGGATCGCCCGACGCGAGCGCCGGTGCCGACGCCAATATGCCGTTGATCGGTACGAGGCGGATCGCGGGCATCGATCCGATATCGCCGGGTCCCACATAAATGGCGACGTCGGCGTGGCCGCGGCGCAGATCGTCGATGTCGCGGCCGATCCGCAGTTCGACGTTCACCTCGGGATACTTTTGCCGGAAATCGGTCAGATTGGGGATCAGCCAGCCAAGAGCAAAGGATTGCGGAACCACGACGCGCAGCGCCATGCCGCCGCGCTCGGCCTGCAGATCGACGGTGGCACGGCGGATCGAATCGATCGCCGGCTCGATCGTCCGCAGATAGCGCTCGCCGGTCCGCGACAGCGTGACGGTGCCCTTGCTACGAACGAACAGGGCCACGCCCACAAAGGCTTCCAGCGCCTGAATGCGCCGCGAAAAAGCGGATGGACTGAGCGCAAGCCGGTCGGCCGCGTCACGAAAGCTGGCCGAGCGCGTCGCAAGAATGAAGGCTTCGATGGCCTCGAGCGGAGGTGCCTGACGTCGGATGGTTTTGCTCAAGCCTCCCTCCCTTCCATCTACACCAGCAGGATCGCCGCGTGAAGCCGAAGCCTCAGCAGCCGAGCGCCCATTTCTCGATCCGCTCATAATCGCGTCCCTGCGCGATCATTACCTGGCCTTCGCCGGCGGTTGTGGCGGGATCGGCGGCGGCATGGCGGGCAAGTTCAAGGCGTGCGAGCTGGTTCGAGTGTACCTCGTCTGGGCCGTCCGCGACCTGCGTCGTGCGCGCATAGACATAAGCCATAGTCAGCACGGTGTCGGCAAAGCCGCCGCCGCCGAACGCTTGGATCGCCAAATCGACGATTTCCGCTGCCATGCGCGGAATGATGATCTTGATCATCGCGATCTCGGCCCTGGCCGCCTTGTTGCCGGCGACGTCCATTATCCAGGCCGCTTTCAGCGTCATCAGCCGTGCCTGCTCGATACGGCAGCGCGCCTCGGCAATGCGGAAGCGCCAGAGCGACTGGTCGGCGATCACCTCGCCGAACGTCGTGCGCTCCGACAGGCGACGGCACAGGCGTTCCAGCGCGCGGTCGGCAACGCCGATCAGGCGCATGCAATGGTGGATGCGGCCCGGCCCCAGGCGGCCTTGTGCGATCTCGAACCCGCGGCCTTCGCCGAGCAGCATGTTTTCGACCGGCACGCGCACATCGTCGAAGATCGTTTCCATATGCCCGTGGGGGGCGTCGCTGATTCCGAAAATCGGAAGGTAGCGGCGGATATGGACGCCGGGCGTGGCGGTCGGCACGAGGATCATCGACTGGCGCGCGTGGCGGTTCGGATTGTCGGGATCGTTCTGGCCCATTACGATCATGATCTCGCAGCGCGGATCCCCTGCACCCGACGTCCACCATTTGCGGCCGCTGATCACATAATCGTCGCCATCGCGGCGAATTCGCGTCCCGATGTTCGTTGCGTCGGACGACGCGACCGCCGGCTCGGTCATCGCAAAGGCCGACCGGACCGTCCCGTCGAGGAGCGGGCGCAGCCAGCGGTCCTGTTGCGCGGGCGTTCCATAGCGGACGAGCACTTCCATATTGCCCGTATTGGGCGCGTCGCAATTAAAGATTTCGGGCGCCCAATAGGACCGGCCCATGATCTCGGCCAACGGTGCGTAATCGAGATTGCCAAGGTTCGGTCCCAGTTCGCTATCCGGCAGGAACAGGTTCCACAGCCCGGCGGCGCGCGCCTTGACCTTCAATTCCTCCAATATCTCCAGCGGCTGCCATTGGCGAAAATCATCGGGTTGCGCGAAAACCTGATCATAGATCGTGCGCTCGTTGGGATAGACGTGCCTCTCCATGAAGGATTGCAGGCTTTCCAGCAGCGCCTTGCAGCGGTCGGAATATTCGAAATTCATGGGATGTCATCCTTTCATGGGAGGGGAGCGTTACGGCCCAGAATGGCCAGTCCGATTTCGGCAAGTTCGTCGAGTTGACAGGCTTGATGAGCCGTGAGGGCGCCAGCGGTCTGCCGATGGAAAACCCCGTGGGCGATGGCTGCCGTGCGAAAAAGCGCGAAGGCGCGATAGGCAGGCCAGCCGGATGGCAGAGGCTGACCGGTCGCGCGACAATAGCGGCTTGCGAGGGTTTCGCGGTCAGGAATGCCGCTGTCCCGCCGGTGCTTTTCGGATAGGCCGCGCAGGAGCAAACCGCCGCGCGGCAGATCGAACGGTAACAGGAAATAGGCAAGGTCGGCGAACGGGTCGCCCAGCGTCGACAGTTCCCAGTCGAGGACAGCGGAGATTGCTCCTTCCGATTGCAACAAGTTCCCGAAGCGATAGTCGCCGTGCACCACGCTTGTCCGCGTCTGTCGCGGCAACGTCCGCGTAAGCACGCTGCCCAGTTCGAGCAGCGCGGGCGGCACGCTGCCGTCGCTCGCCATCTGGCCCGACCAGCGGGTCAATTGCCGCGCATTATAGTCGCCTTGCCCGCCAAAGCCGGCCAGCCCGATCGCATCGGGCGACAGATTGTGCAGGCTCGCCAATATATCGATTGCCCGATGATAGGCTCGCGTGCGCAGCGAATCGGCAAGGTCCGGCAGTGCGGGGTCTTCGATCGCTTCGCCGTCCACCAGCGTCATCAGATAGAAGGGCGCGCCGAAATAAGAGGCGTCGGCGACGTGCAGCAGCACGCGGGGTACGGGAACATCCGATCCTTCGAGCGCTTGCAGCACCCGTACCTCGCGGTCGATCCGGTGCGCCGAAGGTGAACTTGCCGCGGCGGGGCGGCTGCGAAGCACGAAACATTGCTCGTGCGCGTGCAGCAGGAATGTGGGGTTCGACCGTCCGCCGGTCAGTGCTCCTATCGTGAGCGGTCCGCGCAGCCCCTCGATGCAGGTTTCGAGCAGTTCGGTCAGACGTACGTCGAGTTCGCGCGGTGCTGAATCTGCTGACCTTTCTCCCTGCTGAACCATCCGGACTTCCTTTCGCGACGATCCGTAAGCGCAATGCGCCGGGCGCCGGTATCGCGAACATCCCAACGCGCGTTGCGTAACGGGCAATAGCTAATCTGCCCGGTCGAGGTCGGCGGCCAAATGGCGGGCGGCGAGCAGATAGTGGCACGCGCCCCACAGATAGAGGGTGGCGATCAGGCTCAGCGCTATGCGTAAACCCGCCGCAGCTGGGTCTGCTGTGCCTTCGGCCTGGACGGACATGAAATGGTCGCTAAGCCAGCCGGTCAGCGGCGGCCCGATACCGAGCCCGACCAGATTGACCGTGAGCAAGACGAGCGCGCTTGCGGTGGCGCGCATGCGCGCCCCGACGAGCGACTGGACCAGCGCATAGGTCGGGCCGAGATAAAGGAATTGTGCCACGCCCGACACGGTGAGCAGCGCGACGACGGCGATCCATTCGCCCTGCATATAGGCGGTGATCGACAACGGCGTCGCCAGCATCAGGCCCGCCGCCGGAATCCACGCTCCAAACCGCCGGTCGCGCCGCATGGCCCGGTCGACCAGTACGCCGCCGAGAAGCGTCCCGGTGCCCGCCGCGAGCCCCGAGACGAGTCCGGTCGCCGACCCGGCGGCAGTGAGCCCCATGTCGAATTGCCGCATCAGGAAGGGCGCGGTAAACGCCAGAATGCCATATCCGGCCGTCGATGCGACGGTAATTCCGGCGGTCAGATGGATGAAACTGCGGCGCGATGCGAGATAGGTGATAGCCTGAGGAAGCGAGGGCGGCGGCGTTGCCACGGCGCGGTCGGTTGCCGCAACCGACCGAGGATCCTTGATGACAACAAACACGATGACCGCCAGAATCAGGCCGGGGGCGCCGACCAGCATGAAGGCGATGCGCCAGCCTAGCGCCTCGCCGATCGCGCCGCCCGCAACCGCGCCGAACAATATACCCAGCGGAACGCCAAGCGAATAGACGGAGATGGCCGTTGCTCGGCGTTCGGGAGGAAAAATCTCCGACAACAGCGCGTGCGCGGGGGGCGTCCCGCCGGCTTCGCCGATGCCGACCCCGACCCGGCACAGGAAAAGCTGCGCGAAATTGGTCGCAAAGCCGCACAGCATTGTCATCAGCGACCAGGTCGCCAGTGCGATGGCGATGATCCGCGGGCGATCCACGCGTTCGGCGATGCGCGCAATTGGCACCCCGAGGGTCGAATAGAAGAGCGCGAAAGCAGTGCCGGAAATCAGGCCTAGCTGCGTGTCGCTCAGCCCCAGTTCCTGCTTGAGGGGTTCCTGAAGAATGGAAACGATCGTGCGGTCGATGAAGTTGAAGCAATAGACCGCGAGTAGGATTGCGAGCGCCAGCCGGGGATCGGTGGGATGGCGCGGCGTTGTCACGCGTCGCGCCATATGGCCGGGCGGCGCTCAAAAAAGGCTGCCATTGCCTCGTGAAAGTCCTCCGTCCGCGCGCACAATACTTGGTTGCGATCTTCCATCGCTACGACTGCCTCGATCGAGGCGGCGTCGATCGCGTGACGAAGCGCCTCCTTCGACAACCGCAGCGCGCTTGGCGCGACCTTCAGAAGACGGTCTGCCATGGTGCGTCCGGCTTCGTCGAGTTCGCCCGCGTCTTCGACCATGCGCGATACTAGCCCGAGGGCATGAGCGCGTTCCGCATCGATGAATTCTCCCGTCAAAATGAGCAGGGACGCGACCGAAGCGCCGACCAGGCGCGGCAACAAATAGCTGACCCCAATGTCGCATCCGCCCAATCCGACGTTCACGAAAGCGCAATTCATCAGCGCATCACGGGCAGCGATGCGGATGTCGGCTGCCAGCGCCAGCGCGAATCCGGCGCCGCACACGGCGCCGTGAAGCTGGGCAACGATCGGCTGCGGGCAACGACGCATTTCCAGGATGAATTCGCGGTTCGCGCTCTGGATGGAGAGTTCAGCGCGAACGCCCGCATTGCCAAACCGTTGATCGGGGGCAGCTTCGCTCGAAGCCTTCAAGTCTACGCCCGCGCAAAAAGCGCGGCCAGCCCCGCGCATCACGATCACGCGCACTTGATCGTCGTCACGTTTTTCCCGGAAATATCGGGTCAAATCTAGCGCCATCGCTGGATCGATCGCATTCAGCCGGTCGGGCCTGTCGAGCGTCAGTATTTCCAGCGCGCCAGATCGCTCCAGCTGAAACCCGGCATAGGTGCGCGAGACACTTGGCATTGTTCCATATTCCATGTCGGCTAGCATATCCGCCGACCCCGAATTCTCGACTCCTCAGTCCGCAATGCCTATTGTGTCTGGCGCAAGCGACCCGTCGTCACCCCGCGATGTCATCTTTCACCTGTATGCTCCCCAAAACCGGTCGGTCTGCAACCGGCCAGAATCGGCCATGGGAGCTCGTCCGATTGGTGTTGTCGAGCGTTCGGAATATGGTAAAGTTTGGTCATTCTTGCCGCATTTGGAACTCGAACCGTTACATTAAAATTTTTTGTGGGTCACGAAGTGGGTCATATTGAAAACCAAATCTGATTTTCTTTATTCGATCAATTTCTTAAAGCCAAAAATCGAGTCCTCTTCTGGGCACCATTTGTTCTTCTCTTGTTCTCCCAGATAATCTATAAAACCCGCAGAAACCCTAGGGATTTGGCCCTTTGGTAGTTCCGGATCGTCCCGTTTGTTCTCGGGGGTTCCAGACATTTTTGCGGGCCTTTTGCGGGCCTTTGCGAAAACCACATTTGGAAAAGGCCCGCAAATGCCTCTGACCGAAACGCGGCTCCGCGCTCTCAAGACGAAAGACAAACCTTACAAGGTCGCTGACCAGCGAGGCCTTTATATTGAGGTTACCCCAGCCGGTGGCAAACACTGGCGATTTCGATACCGGCTCGGCAAGCTCGAGAAGAAGCTCGTAATCGGGAGCTACCCCGAGGTCAGCCTTAAAGAGGCGCGTGACGCGACCTACGAAGCAAGGCAGACCGTTGCATCAGGCGGGGATCCTGCCTTCGACAAACGGAAGAAAAAGATCCGCGAGGAGTTCCTGTCTGCCCAGACCTTCGAAGCCGTTGCCCGTGAATACATCGAACAGATGATGGTGCAGAATGGCCGTGCCCAAGGAACGATCATCAAGGCAAATTACTTCCTCGATCAGCTTGCGCCGGCCATCGGCAACCGGCCAATTCATGAGATTGAGCCGTTTGAGGTTCTTGCTCCGCTCAAGCGTCTGGAAGCCAGTGGGAAGCACGAGACTGCAAAGAAGACTCGTTCCTTTGCAGGCAGGGTCTTTCGGTATGGCGTCGCCACGACCCGGTGCAAATCCGATCCGACGAGCATGCTCAAGGGTGCTTTGATCACGCCGCGGGCTACGCATTACGCAGCGATCCTCGAGCCCAAGGAGCTTGGTGGGCTTTTACGTGCGATACCTCATTCGTCGTCTCCCCCAAGCCCGGTCATGCTTTTTTTGAGCAGACGGTTCTCCAGCGTCAGGTCCGCCACGCATTCCTTCAGATCGCGCGCTTCACGGCGCAGATCCTTCACCTCGTCGGTGGTAGCAGCACGGGCTGTATCGCCAGCAAGCCTGCGCTTGCCAGCTTCCATGAACTCCTTGGACCAGGTGTAATACAGGCTCTGCGCAATCCCTTCGCGGCGGCACAGCTCGGCAATGGAGTCCTCGCCGCGCAGGCCATCGAGGACGATCCTGATCTTATCCTCGGCAGAGAAATGCCGACGGGTCTTGCGGCGGATGTCCTTTAAGACCTGCTCGGCAGGCTTTTTGGAGATTGAGGATTTGGGCTTCATCTTCGTTCCTTCGTCGCTACGACGAAGCCCAAATCCTCCTTAAATCACAACCTCAAATCTGTGCCATAGGTGCTGACGGGGGACAGTCGTCGGCGCGCATGGTCGAGCACAGCTTCCAGGCGATGATGTAGCGCGAGTAATCATCGAGCACGGTGGACAGATACATCCAGCCCCAGCCGATGATCTTGAAGTAGGTGAAGTCGGTCTGCCACATCTCGTTCACGCGCGTGGTCTGGGTATGGAACCGGTCGGCAGCCTTGATCACCACATAGGCCGGGCTGGTGATCAGATCATGGGCCTTGAGCAGGCGGTAAACCGTGGCTTCCGACACGAAGTAGCGTTTCTGATCGGTGAACCGCACAGCCAGCTCGCGCGGGCTGAGTTCCGACTGCTCCAGTGCCAGTTCGATGATCTGGTCATGGATGTGCGCCGGGATCCGGTTCCATACCCTGCTGGGCGCAGATGGTCGATCTTCCAGCGCTTCAGGTCCGCCATCGAGATAGCGGTCATACCAGCGGTAGAAGGTCCGGCGCGGGATGCCGAGCCGATCAAGGGTTTGCTTGGCAGGCAGGTGTGCTTGCTCGACCATACGGATGATCTCCAGCTTCTCAGATCCGGGATACCTCATGCGCCGTATTCCCCATCCGCGATCATGCTTTTTTTGAGCAGACGGTTCTCCAGCGTCAGGTCGGCCACGCATTCCTTCAGATCACGCGACTCCCGTCGCAGATCCTTCAATTCATCGCTGGTGGCGGCACGAGCGGTATCACCGGCGAGCCGGCGTTTGCCGGCCTCCATGAACTCCTTCGACCAGGTGTAATACAGGCTCTGGGCGATGCCTTCCTTGCGGCACAGCTCGGCAATGCTGTCGTCACCGCGCAGGCCCTCCAGCACGATCCGGATCTTGTCTTCAGCTGAGAAGTGGCGCCGGGTTGCACGACGGATGTCTTTTACTACCCGCTCAGCACTCGCTTTGGGTTCTGAGGATTTGGCTCTCATCTTCGTTCCTTCGTCACTACGACGAGACCCAAATCCTCCTTAAATCACAACCTCAATTTTGTGCCATAGGTGCTGACGGGGAACAATCGTCGAAGACGAGCGAGGCCATGCCAGTTGGAACTGATGTCCGATTTGCAAGCGGTCGAACAGCTGGCAGGGCCCATCAAATCCTTGCACTGGAGTAGCCTAAGCTAGCCTTCCGATTGCCGCTACTCGCATGCCGACCCGCGGAAGAGTTTGTTGCTGGCTGCTCTCGAAAAGTGGCTCTTCCAGCCTTGCACCATACGCTTCCGCATGGTAACGGAGGATCAGGTAACGGAAGGGGTATTGCATGCCGCGTAAGGTTGAATTGAGCGACAAATACACGCTCGATCGCGGACGGGTGTTCCTTTCGGGCACCCAAGCACTGACCCGTGTCCTCCTGTCCCAGCGCAGATCTGATGCGGCGCAAGGGCTGAACACCGGGGGCTTTGTCTCGGGCTATCGGGGCTCGCCCCTCGGATCACTGGATACAGCGCTGTGGTCGGCTCGCGACGCGCTGAAGGATGAAGGCATCGTCTTCCAGCCTGGCGTCAACGAAGAGCTGGCCGCAACTGCAGTCTATGGTTCGCAGCAGTTGGGCTTCTTTCCCGGTGCGAGGCATGAGGGCGTCTTCGCCGCTTGGTACGGCAAGGGCCCAGGGGTTGATCGCGCGGGCGATGCCCTGAAGCACGGCAACTTGGCAGGAACTGCGCCCCTCGGTGGGGTGCTGGTATTGGCCGGCGACGATCATTCAGCCAAATCATCAACGACGGCGCATCAATCGGAACAGGCGCTCGTCGCATCTCTGATACCCGTGCTGTATCCCGCTTCTGTCGAGGAGTTCCTAAAATTCGGGTCGTTCGGGATTGCGCTGTCGCGCTTTTCGGGGCTGTGGGCCGGGTTCAAATGCATCAACGATACGGCGGACGCGACCGCGACCGCGTCGCTGGGCGACCCGCTTCACCGCTGGACCCTGCCCGAAATCGAGATGCCTCCCGAAGGATTGAATATCCTCGAGGGCGAAACGCAATTGTCAATGGAGCGGCGGACGACCGATTTCCGCCTTCCCGCGGCGCAGGCGTTCATCCGCGCCAACCGGCTCGACACCGTGCTGCGCGATGGCGATCGCCGGACGCTGGGAATTGTCACGGCGGGCAAGGCCGCGCTCGACGTTATCGAGGCGTTGAACCAGCTTGGCCTCGACAGTGCACGCTGCCGCGCGCTCGGCATCCGGGTGCTGAAGCTGGCGATGACTTGGCCGGTCGAGCCGGAAATGGCCTATGACTTCGCTCGCGGACATCGACAGGTGCTGGTGGTGGAGGAGAAGCGCGCGTTCATCGAGCCGCAGTTGGCCTCGCTGCTCTATCACCTGGACGCTCGTGAGCGCCCGGTGCTCACCGGAAAGGCCGATGCTGCGGGGCGTCCGCTGCTCCCGCAAAATGGCGAGCTCGGCCCTACCGAGATCGGTGCGGCCCTGTTCCGCCAAATCGAGGCACTTGGCCTGGTGGACGCACCGCTGCGAGCGCGCCACGCGGAGATCGAGGCGCGGCTCGAGGCCCGCAGCGCCGCGCTAACGCCGTTCAACCGCATGCCTTTCTTTTGTTCGGGCTGTCCCCACAATACCTCCACCGTCGTCCCCGACGGCTCGGTCGCGCTATCGGGCATCGGCTGCCATGTGATGGCCGCGATGATGCCGCACCGAAAGCATGTATGGCCGGTGCAGATGGGGGGTGAGGGTGCGAATTGGATCGGCGTCGCTCCGTTCACCGACACTGCGCACACTTTCCAGAATTTGGGCGACGGCACCTATCATCATTCCGGCTCACTGGCGATCCGTGCAGCGGTGTCGGCCGGGATAGCCATCACATATAAGCTGCTCTTCAACGACGCAGTGGCGATGACGGGCGGTCAACCGGTCGAAGGCCAGCTGACGCCTTGGCAGATCGCGTCGGAGCTTGTGCAGGAGGGCGTGCACAAAGTGGTCGTCGTCGCCGACGATCCCGAAAAATACCCGCCCAGCGTGCGGTTCCCGGACGGCGTCGCTATCCATCCGCGCGAGAAACTGGACTCGGTTCAACGCGAACTGGCCGCGATCGACGGTGTGACCGTGTTGATCTATGATCAGGTCTGCGCCGCCGAGAAGCGCCGCCGCCGCAAGAAGGGGACGTTTCCCGACCCGGCGAAACGTATCTTTATCAACGATCTGGTGTGCGAAGGGTGCGGCGACTGTTCGGTCAAATCAAACTGCGTCAGCGTACAGCCTCTGGAAACCGAATTCGGCCGCAAGCGCCAGATCGATCAGTCGAATTGCAACAAGGATTTCAGCTGCGTCAACGGGTTCTGCCCGTCCTTCGTAACTGTCAGCGGCGGGACGCTGAAGGGGCGGACCGCCGCGCCGATGGCAGCAATGCCGGTGCTTCCCGCTCCGCCGCCGCCGGTCGAGGGTTCGCTTGCGATCTTGATCGCCGGCATCGGCGGCACCGGCGTCGTCACGATCGGCGCGGTGTTGGGAATGGCGGCCCATCTCGATGGCAAGTCTGCCAGCATCATCGATGTAACCGGCCTTTCACAGAAGAATGGCGCTGTATTCAGCCATCTGCGGATCGCGTCCAGCGATGATGCCATCGCTGCGGCCCGCATACCGGTAGCCGGTGCGGAACTGCTACTTGGCTGCGACATGATCACCGCGGGCGGTGCCGAGGCAATGGCGCTGGTCCAACCTGGGCGAACGCGCGGTGTCATCAACGAGAATTTGACACCAACCGCGGCGTTTACGATGGATACCGGAATCGACTTCGCGGGCGAGCAGACGCTGCGCCGATTGCGCGAGGTGCTGGCCCCGGATTCCGCATTCATCGATGCGACCCGCGTCGCGACGCGGTTGATGGGAGATGCCATTGGTGCCAATATGTTCGTGGTGGGCGTTGCGATCCAGCGAGGGCTGCTTCCGGTGTCACTATCTGCAGTGGAACGGGCAATCAGGTTGAACGGCGTGGCAGTCGACTTCAACCTGCGTGCCCTCGCGCTCGGCCGACTGGCTGCGATCGATCCCGCTACGATCGAGGCGCAACTGGGGGATGAGGTCGCAGCCGCTTCAGAGGGCTCGCTCCGGCTATCGACCGATATCGGCGATGTGATCGAAAGGCGCGTGGCGTTCCTCGCCGACTATCAAGACGCGGCCTATGGTGAACGTTTCCGCCGCAAGCTCTCGGCGATCGCGGCGGTGGAGGCGGCGGTCGCGTCAGACCGAACCGACCTCAGCGATGCCGCCGCGCGGAATTTGTTCAAACTGATGGCCTACAAGGACGAATATGAAGTCGCCCGGCTTTACACCTCGGGTGAATTTCGTGCCAAGCTGGATGCACAGTTCACAGGCGACTATCGCCTTTCCGTCCACCTTGCGCCGCCACTTTTCGCGCGCAAGGATCCGGTGACGGGGCTGCCGCGCAAGCGCGAGTTCGGCCGGTGGATGCTGTCGGCCTTCGGTCTGCTGGCCCGCGCAAAGCGATTGCGCGGAACCATCTTTGACCCGTTCGGGCGGACCGCAGAACGGCGGATGGAACGACAGCTTGTGTCTGATTACGAGGCGGTGCTGGACAGCATCGTCGAAAACATCGACCATGCCGGGTACGAGGCCGCGGTGGCGCTGGCCCGATATCCCGACAAGATTCGCGGCTATGGCCACGTCAAGGCTCGGTCGGTACCTGGCGCACTTGCAGAGCGCGACCGCCAGCTCGAGGCGATGCTCGCGCCGCGCAATGAGTTGGAAGCGGCCGAATGAATGCCCGCGATCGCGCTCGGCGCGGCTAGACCTGCCCCACCCCTCCTGTGCGTCGGCGCCGCCGCTTTTCGAACCGGTCAGGCATCGTGCTGTTCAGGGATGGCTGCGCCTAGCGGATCAGCCGCTGCATTCGATGGTAAGGTCGGCGAATCCTGACATCGCGAGGCGGTAGCAGCGCCCCGGGGCGATCGGCACGAGCGGTCCGAAGGCACCCGACAGGACGATGTCACCCGCGGCTAGCGGACGTCCGACTTCGACCATCTTGTGCGCCAGCCATGTAAGTGCCGCCACTGGACTTCCGAGGCACGCGGTCGCCGAGCCATGCGACACGAGGTCGCCGTCTTCGAACAGCTCCATCGTAAAAGCGTCGACGGCTGCGCGGTCGTAGGGGCGTCGGTCGTCGCCGATCGCGTATAACGCCGATGACGCGTTGTCGGCGACCGTGTCCACGATCTTGATCCGCCAGTCGCGCACCCGGCTACCGACAACCTCTATTGCAGGTGCCATCCATTCGATCGCCCCGACGACCGCGGCTTCATCTAAGGAGGGGCGCTCAGATCTCGCGCGATGTAGAAGGCGAGTTCACCTTCCGCTCGCGGCTGCGATACGGATTTGGCGGCGAACGAACCGCCAGGGGCTATCTGCATATCGGTAAATAGCATCCCGAAGTCGGGCTCATCGACCCCCAACTGCGTCTGCACTGCGGTCGAGGTCAGGCCGATCTTGCGGCCGGCCAGTTTGCGGCCTCCGGCGATCCAGTGCGCGGTGTTGATTTCCTGAATCCGATAGCCCAACGCAGCGTCATTCGGAACCAGTCGATCGGCGATGGGGGCGATCGCGCCGGTGAAATAGGCTTGGCGCAGTTCCAGTGCGGCACGCTGAACGGCTTCCTCGGTCATTCTTCCTCCTGTCAAATTCTGGCGAGCAGCCCACCGTCGCTGACGATGATGGTGCCGGTCATCCCACGTGAATTGCCGGTCGAGGCGAGCAATACGTAGGCACCTGCATGATCCTCCGGCTCGGCTGCGAAACCCAAGGGAGTGGCCGTCCCGACCGCAGCGACCAGGCGTTCGTCATCTGCCAGTCTCCGGTCTGCGCTGCCGAGCGAGTCGATACCTGACAGGCCGGTCACGGTGCCGCCCGGCGCGACCGCGTTGACGCGGATATCTGGCGCCCATTCGTGCGCGAGTTGATAGACCAGACCGCGCACTGCGAACTTGCTGGCGGTATAGAGGGCGCCGCCGCCGCCGCCGCGGAAACTGGCGGTCGAGCAGGTCATGACGATGCTGCCATGAGTCTCCTTCAAGTAGGGCCGTGCCTCGCGCGCCATCAGCAGGTGAGACCGGACGTTGACCGCGAAAACCTCGTCATGCGCCGCGACGCAGTCGTCGGCGGACAGCCGGTCGAGCCGCTTGTGCCAGTCGAACACGCCGACGTTGGAGACCACTGTGTCGAGACGCCCGAAGCGATCGATCGCCGCCGCCACTGCCCGGGCATTGGTATCGGGCAACGAGGCATCTCCGACGACAGTCTCGCACATGGCACCCAAGCTCGCGCGCAACGTTGCGAGCGCCGCCTCGGCTCGGTCTACGACCACTACCCGCGCACCCTCCGCAACGAACCGCTCAGCGACCGCGCGACCAATCCCCGATGCCGCACCTGTCACGATCGCCGCCTGTCCTTCGAGCCACCCCATGTTCGTCTCCTAAAGATCAAACATACGATAGGGTATGCAATTTGGCAACATTGATGGAGAGGCAGAAATGCAGATTTGCCGAATTGACTTAGAAAACCACTGCTGATAGCACAGTACTGTAAGGTATGGAGACATCGGTTATGGAACTTCCCGATATCGGTCGCACGATCACGGCAGGCGGGATAGCGACCAATTATCATGAAGCCGGTGCCGGTCGTGCCGTCGTCCTGTTGCACGGCTCCGGGCCAGGCGTGACGGCGTGGCAAAACTGGCAGGGAATCATCCCTCGTCTGGCGGAGCGGTATCGCGTCATCGCCCCCGATATCGTCGGATTCGGCTTCAGCCCCAAGCCCGAGGACCACAAGCCGGGCATCAAGCTGTGGCTCGCACATCTCGTCGGGATCCTTGATGCGCTCGGCATCGAGGATGCGACACT
Organism: Alphaproteobacteria bacterium; assembly: GCA_018823905.1. GTDB lineage: Bacteria > Pseudomonadota > Alphaproteobacteria > Sphingomonadales > Sphingomonadaceae > Sphingopyxis. Next base: position 23,369 of record JAHJHL010000206.1, on the reverse strand, counting down.
GGTCGGCAACAGTTTTGGTGGCGCGCTTTCTCTGGCGATGATGGCACACCATGCGGACCGAGTTCAGGCGATGGCGCTGATGGGCGCCCCCGCTGGCGAGTTCGAACAGACGGGCGGACTGGCCGACAGCTACGCCTTCGAGCCCAGTCTCGAAAATATGGGCGCGATGATGCGCCGGTTTCCCTATGATCCGGCAATCGTTACCGACGAGATGGTTGCTGCACGTTTTGCCGTCGCCCAACGCAGTGCGGGCCTGGAGACGATCCGGCAGCTCCAGCCCAAGCCAGTCGAGGGCAAGGTGGCGACGGTGCGCGGCGTTCCGCTGGAACAACTAGACGCGATCACGGTACCAACGCTGATCATGCACGGCCGGGAAGACCGCATCATCCCGCTCGAGGTCGCGGTGCGCGCTCATCGCCATCTCGCTAATTCGCAACTGCATGTGTTCGGGCAGTGCGGCCATTGGGTTCAGCTCGAACGCGAGGACGAGTTCGTGGCGCAGCTCGAGATGTTGCTCGACGCGACGGAGGTCTCGCGATGAGCCTAAGCGCAGTGGAGCAATGCATCTTCGACCTCGGCAATTCCGGGAACATGCGCAAGGCCTATGTCGCCGAGCCGGACGCCTTCCTCGCCCGCTATGCGCTGGACGACGAAGAGCGGGCTCTGGTTCGCCGCGAAGATGTCGCCGAGCTGTTTCGGCGCGGCCTGAATCCGATGTTGCTGATGGGGTTCCACATGGGGCTGCACGGCCCCGCATCGATGGGTGAATATCTGAAAAAGATGCCGACCCTCGCATCGACGCTCGGAACGCGAGAATAATGATGGGCGCGATAGTCGGTGGCTTCATGATGCCGCACGATCCAACAGTCTTCATCAATCCGAGAAAGCTGGACAACGGCCATCTGATGGATGCCTATGCGGAAATCTGTCGCCGTATCGTCGAGCTCGACGCGACCTCGGCGGTCATCATCGGGGCGGATCACTATATTCTGTTTACGCCGAAGTGCCTGCCGCAAATCCTGATCTGCCTTGGCGAACTGAATGGGCCGGTCGACCAGCTGCCAGGGCTGCCCAACCGGCCAATTCCCCATAACCCGGTGCTCGCCGAGCGTATCTTCGCCCATGCCCAGGAGACCGGTTTCGATCTGGCGGTGGCCCGGTCGCTGGGCGTCGACCACGCAATCGGCGCGCCGGCCCATCTCTGCCTGCCGGAGGACGGATCGGTAACGGCGGTCGCGGTCTATATGGCGAGCGGGGTCGCGCCGTATCTGCGGCTGCGCCGGGCGTATGAATTTGGTGCGATGGTGAAGTCGGCGGTTGAGGCGATGGACAGAGACGAGCGCGTCGTCATCCTGGGCAGCGGCGGCATCAGCCACTGGGTCGGCACCGGCGAGATGGGCCGCACCAACCCGGTCTTCGACCGTATGGTGCTCGATGCGATCGTCGCTGGAGATGCCGACGCGCTGCTCGGGCTGACGGACGAAGAAATTCTGCGTGAAGGGGGCAACGGCGCGATGGAGATACGACATTTCCTGGGCGTAATGGGGCAATGCCCGGAGGGTCGGGCGAAGTAATAGCCTATGATGCATGGCAAGGGGCTGTGACCGGCCTCGGTTTTGCTCAGATGAGGCCGGCAGCATGAGCGCGCCTTTTGCCAAGGGGCCAGCCGCACCGGCCGATCTGCCCCGCGACGAGGCGCCCGCCTCCGGCCAGGGGCCGCTGGACGAAGCCGCAATCCGTGCAATGGTCGATAGCGAGCAAGGCTGGATCGATCGACGGATTTTCTGGGATCCGCAGGTTTACGCACTGGAGATGGAGCGCATCTTCGCGCGCTGCTGGATTTTCGTCGCGCATGACAGCCAGATTCCCGAGGTCGGCGATTTTCTGACCACCTATGTCGGCGAAGACGCGGTCATCGTCGCGCGGGCCCGCGATCGGCAGGTTCACGCCTTTATCAATTCGTGCAGCCATCGCGGCAACCGCGTCTGCTTCGCTGAAGCGGGCAGCGCGAGACGCTTCACCTGCAACTTCCACGGCTGGTCCTATGCGCTCGACGGATCGCTCTCCGGGGTGACCGCGGAGGAACTGTACAAAGACAACCCGACCTTCGACCGCAGCAAGCTCGGCCTTCACAAGGCGCGGGTCGAAAGCCATGGCGGCATGCACTTTGCCTGCTTCGACCCCGAAGCGCCGTCGCTGGCGGACTATCTCGGTGAGTTCCGCTGGTATCTCGACGTTCTGCTCGACAACGATGAGGGTGGAATCGAGTTCGTCGACGGCAACATCAAGTCGCGCCTGAAGTGCAACTGGAAGTTTCCGGCGGAGGATTTCGTGGGTGATGCCTACCACGCCACCTGGACACACAGTTCCGCATTGCAGGCGCTGTTCGGTAACATTCCGACGATGAAGGCCGACCGTTCGTTCCAGGTCAACGCCAACGGTCATGGCTGGGACTTCGGGCTGGATTTCATCAGTAACGCTGCGACCCTGTGCGAGCCGGAGATCGTCGAGTATCTGCGCGAGAACGAAGTCCGGTTCGCCGAGCGCCTGGGCAAGATGCGTAGTCGCATGGTCGGTTCGCTCAGCTCGGCGACGGTCTTCCCCAATCTTTCGTTTCTCGCCGGGCACAACACGTTCCGCACTTGGAATCCCAAGGGACCGGCGGAAACCGAGCTGCACACATGGGTGTTCCTCAACCGCAACGCACCCGACAGCCTCAAGGAGAAATACCGGCGCGGCGTGATGCTGACCTTCTCTCCGGCGGGCATCTTCGAAATGGACGACGGCGAAAACTTCGAACATTGCACTGCATCGAATGCGGGCGTGGTGACCCGGCGGCGTAAGCTTCATACGGGACTGGGTCTCGGGTCGGAGGTCGAGCATCCCGAACTGAAGGGCAATGTCCATCGCAACCAGGTGAACGAAGCCAATCACCGTGCCTTCTATCAGCGCTGGACCGACCTCATGACGGCGCCCAACTGGGCGGATGTGCCGGTACGATGAGTGACGCTGGCAAAAGCGGGGCTGCGCTCGCGGCCGGGGTCGACCGTGATCTTGTGTTCGAGATCGAGCAGTTCCTCTATCGCGAGGCGCGGCTGCTCGACGAAGAGCGGTATGACGAGTGGCTGGCGACGATGGCGCCTGACGTACATTATTGGATGCCGGGGATCCAGGCTCGCTACCGGGCCGACAAGGCGGACCTCATCAGCCGTACGCGAATGGCGTATTTCGACGATGATCTGGATTACCTGACCAAGCGCGTCGAACGCGCCAAGCAGACGACGGCGTGGGCCGAAGACCCCCCGACACGGCATTTCCACATGGTTAGCAACATCGAGGTAGAGGCAACCGAGATACCGGACGAATGGGTGGTCCATTCGCTTGTTCTCAACTTACGTCACCGCAACGAGGCCGAAGAACAGACCCTGACCGCGCGTCGTCAGGATCTCGTGCGCCGCGATGAAACGGGTGCGTTGAAGCTCGCGCGCCGACTGATACGCTTGCAGCAGACAGTCTTGCAGGCAAAAAACATGAACGCGTTCCTGTGAGCAGCATGAAGAAGCCCGATGTGGCGCCGTCGGTGGCGGACGATGATGGCACGGCGTACTCCCGTGCGCCGTTCCTGACTGTCATCGACATGTTCTGGGATGCCGTCGATACAGCGGGCGAGCGCATCGCCTTGATCGATGGAGACCGCACGATCAGCTACCGCGGTTATGGTGCCGCCGTCGCTGCCTTGGCGAATCGGCTCAACGCGATCGGCGTCGCGGGCGAGCGGGTGGCGATGCTGGTGCCCAATTCGATCGAGGCCAACGTCGCGATCTATGCCGTGCTGGCGGCACGTGCGCAGGTCGCACTGCTCAATCCCGGATATGCCGCGCAGGAATTGGCGCCGCTCCTGGAGATCGCGCGCCCCAGAATGATCATTTCCGCGGCCGATGGCGCGGAGGCGGCACTGGCTCTGGCAGCCGCGCACGGCATCGCGCACGTGCTCGTGGTGGGGGCGGGCGAACTGGCGATCGATGCTCTGGTGGCGGAAGCCGCGGAACGCCCTGTCGCGTCGATCGCCGGCGACGATTTAGCGACGCTGTTGTTTACCGGCGGCACCACTGGCGTGCCCAAAGGTATCGACCGGCCACACTGCACGCTGATGGAGACGGTGCACGGCATGCACCAGGCCTGGCCGACACGGATCGACCGCGAAGTGTGGCTGAACGTTGCGCCGGTGTTCCACGTCTGGGGCTTGCTGATGGGGTGCCTCGATCCCGTATACGGTCGCAGCCCGGTGGTGATCCTCCCCCGCTACCAGCCCGATCTGGTACTCGCCGCGATCGAGCGTCACCGGGCAACGGTGTTCAGTGGTGGTCCTGCCGCCATCTATGTCGGCCTGCTGGCCGCGGCGGGCATCGACCGGACCGACCTGTCCTCGCTGCGCATCTGTCCTGGCGGCGGATCGCCGTTCCTGATGGAAACGCTGACAGCGTGGAGTGCCAAGGTCGGGGTTCCGATCGTGGAAGCGTTCGGGATGACCGAAGCCGGACCGATCTGCGCCAATCCGACGGACGGAAGCCACAGGCTGGGCACCGTCGGCAGGCCGCTGCCCGGGCTGGAGGTGTCGATCGTAGCGCTGGACGACCCGGAATGCGTGGTGCCCAACGGCGAGCGGGGCGAAATCCGTATTCGCGGATCGCGCGTCGTCACTGCCTATCGCGGGCTGGGCGCTGGCCGGGCGGACGGCTGGCTATACACGGGCGATGTCGGGCTCTTCGACGCCGATGGCTATCTGAGGCTGGTCGACCGAACCAAGGACATGCTGATCGTCGGGGGGTTCAACGTTTGCCCGCGCGAGATCGAGGAAGTTCTGGCGCAGCATCCCGCCGTTGCCGAGGCGGCGGTCGTGGGAACGCCGGATGCGTGCAAAGGCGAGGTTCCCGCGGCCTTCGCCCGGCTGCGAGAGGGGACGACGGTCGAAGCCGCCGAACTGGTCGACTACTGCGCCGCCCGCCTCGTCACCTACAAGCGACCGCGCTCGGTGTCGTTGATCGGTACGATCCCCAAGACCCCTGCGAACAAGATCTGCCGCAAGACGCTCGCTGCGCTTGCCGCCGAAGCGCAGCGAGATGGAGCAACCGAATGAGCAGGATTAAGGCCGCGATTATTGGCTCGGGCAACATTGGCATCGATCTGATGATCAAGCTGCTCAAACGCCCCGGCCCCTTGGAGCTGGTGGCGTTGGTCGGCATCGACGTCCGGTCCGAAGGGTTGGCGATGGCGCGCGAGCGCGGCGTCGAAACCACGCACGACGGGATCGACGGCTTGCGGGCGATGGACGTCTATCCCGAGGTCGGGATCGTCTTCGACGCCACCTCCGCCACCGCGCATCGTCATCATGACGAGGTGCTGCGCCGCGACAGCAAGCAGGTCATCGATTTGACCCCGGCCGCGATCGGGCCCTTCACCGTGCCCCCGGTCAATATTGACGAGTATCAGGATGCGCCCAATGTCAACATGGTGACGTGCGGAGGCCAGACGACGATCCCGATGGTTGCAGCGGTCAATCGCGTCGCTCCGGTCCGCTATGCAGAGATCGTCGCGTCGGTATCGTCGCGCTCGGCAGGGCCCAGCACACGCGCAAACATCGACGAATTCACCCGCACGACCGCACGCGGGGTCGAGGTGGTCGGCGGAGCAGAGCGAGGCAAAGCGATTATCATCCTCAATCCTGCGGAACCGCCGATGATCATGCGCGATACCGTCTTTACGCTCTCCGCGATAGCCGACGAGGATGCCGTGCGCACCTCGGTTGCGAGCATGGTGGAGGCGGTGCAGCGCTACGTTCCCGGCTATCGCCTGAAGCAGGAGGTGCAGTTCGAGCGGTACGGCTCCAACCGTCCGCTCGCGATTCCGGGGCAGGAGGATTTTGTAGGTTTGAAAACGTCGATTTATCTGGAGGTCGAAGGCGCAGGCGATTACCTGCCCAGCTATTCGGGCAATCTCGACATCATGACCGCCTCGGCCCAGGCGACCGGCAACGCGATCGCCGTGCGCAAGTTGCTGGCGTTGGCGGCGTGACGAGCGACCCTGCCCAGCGGCTCTACATCCAGGACGTCACTCTGCGCGATGGAATGCACGCCGTCAGCCACATGTACACGATCGATCATGTCCGCGCGATCGGTCGTGCGCTTGACGATGCGGGCGTCGATGCGATCGAGATTGCGCACGGCGACGGTCTGTCGGGCGCGTCGCTGAATTACGGATTTGGCGCGCAGGCCGACTGGGAGTGGATCGAGGCGGTGGCCGATGTCATCGAAAATGCGGTCCTGACCACCCTGATCCTTCCGGGCATCGCGACCGTGGAGGAACTGCGCCGCGCCTATGACCTGGGCGTCCGCTCGGTGCGGGTGGCGACGCACTGCACCGAGGCCGATGTTTCGCGCCAGCACATCAGGATGGCGCGCGATCTGGGGATGGACGTATCGGGTTTCCTGATGATGAGCCACATGATCGGCGCCGACGCGCTGGCGCAGCAGGCACAGCTGATGGAGAGCTACGGTGCGCACTGCGTCTATGTGACCGATTCGGGCGGTGCGCTCGACATGGACGGGGTGGCGGACAGGCTGCGCGCCTATGACCGGGTGCTCAAGCCTCAGACCCAGCGCGGAATGCACGCTCACCACAACCTGGCGCTAGGCGTCGCCAATTCGATCGTCGCGACGCAGGGAGGCGCAGTGCGGATCGATGCCAGTCTCGCAGGGATGGGCGCAGGGGCGGGCAATGCTCCGCTCGAAGTGTTCATCGCCGCGATCGACCGCAAGGGCTGGCAGCATGGCTGCGATGTGATGAAGCTGATGGATGCGGCGGAGGACCTGGTCCGCCCGCTTCAGGATCGCCCCCGTGCGGGTCGATCGCGAAACGCTGACGCTCGGCTATGCCGGGGTCTATTCCAGTTTCCTGCGGCACGCCGAAAAGGCAGCTGAGGAATTCGGCCTCGATACGCGCGATATCCTGGTGGAATTGGGCCGTCGCAAGATGGTGGGCGGCCAGGAAGACATGATCGTCGATGTCGCGCTCGACATGCTCAAGGCCCGCGCGGCCTGATAGAAAGACCTGTCATGGATGAACTGCTTATTCCCGTTCCGGAAGCCGAGAGCATGGCCGACGGCGACGTACGCCGCCTATGCTCGCCTGCCTGCGGGCCGATCGCGCTGTTTCGCGTCGATGGCGATTTTCACGCCATCGCCGACACGTGCAGCCATGGTCAGGCATCGCTGGCGGAGGGCTGGCTGGAAGGGTTCGAGGTTGAATGCCCGGTTCACTCGGGCCGGTTCGACATCCGCGGCGGAGCCCCGCTCGCCTTTCCGGTGACCGAGCCCGTCGCGACCTATCCCACCCGCCGCGTCGAGGGGGTGCTGCACGTGATCGTGCCTGCCTAGCTTCGTTCTGCTTCGCGCTCGCGCAGAGCGAGGCGGGAGATTTTCAGGTTCTCGTTTCGCGGAATCTCGTCGACGATCTCCAGCAGCTTGGGGACTTCGATCGGTGACAAAAGGTCGCCCAGGAAGACCCGCAGGTCGTCGAGCGTCAACTGCGCATCGCCGTCTCGCAGACTGACGATCGCCTTCACCGTCTCTCCCCGATAGGGACAAGGCACGCCGATCACCGCCACCTCGCGGACCGCCGGATGCTTCAGGACCGCGCTCTCCACGTCGGCGGGATAGACGTTGTAGCCGCTCGCGATGATCATATCTTTCAGCCGGTCGAAGACCGTGATGGCGCCGTCCGCATCCATCGTGCCTATGTCGCCGCTGCGAAAGAAGCCATCGACGAAGGCTTGGGCCGTGGCCTCGGGTCGTTGCCAGTAATGTGGCATGACCTGCGGCCCACGAATGCAGATCTCGCCCGGTTCGCCGGGGGCGACCTGCATCGACGGGTCGCGTGTGGAGCGAACTTCCACTTCGGTGAAGGGAAGCGGGATTCCGGTCGTCCCTTCATGTTGGTCGGCCGGTGATGTATATACTGCCGCAGGGGACGTCTCGGTCATTCCGTAGAGAGTTGTGATCGTGAGGCCGGTCGCGTCCCGGAAGCGCTTCTTGAGTTCAGCAGACACCGGCGCTGCACCGCACTGCGCATTGCGCAGCGACGACCAGTCGAATCCACCGCGCGCTTCCGCGGCATGAAGAAGCGCGGTGAACATCGTTGGCGGCGCAAGCATTAACGTGATTTGCCGGGCCTTGATGATATCGAGCGCCGCCTGCGGATCGAATCGTGGGATCCACGCCATCTCACCCGCCAGATTGACCATGAAATTCTGAATCGGACCGACTCCCGAGACATGGGTGACGGGCGCCGCCGCCAGCACCGATTCCTCGCCGGGCCGCAACTCGGGAAACCAGCTATGCATCTGTACAACGTTGACCGACAGGTTGGCATGGGTCAGCACCGCCGCCTTCGGCGCGCCCGTCGTGCCCCCGGTATATTGCAGCACCGCAGGCTGTGTCAGCGGAGCGAAGCGGGCACGGGGGACTCGGCCGGCTCCGGTCATGAGGCGGGCGGTGGCGATCGCCCCGTCGGTGTTCCCGACATCTGCGGGAGCATGGGGATCGCCGCTGCGCGCGCTCGTCACGATCAGCGGAACAGCAGTCTCGGCAGCGGCGCGAATCCGCGTGGCCTTGGCGAGCAGTGCTTCGTCGTCGAGTGTGAAGATGGCCGACAGCCCGGCGTCGTTGGACTGATCGGCCAGGCGGGCGACCGAGTATAGCGGATTAAGACCGACCCCGATCGCACCCACGTGCCACAGTGCGAACGTGAAGACGGTAAACGACGGGTGCGCAGGGGCGAGAAAGCCGACCCGGTCACCGGCGCCGATCCCAAGTCCGGCAAAGCCGGCGGCGAGATCTTCGACGAAGTCTGCGACCTCCGCGTAGCTGAAGCTTTCCTCACCGAACGAACAACAGATGCGCTCCCCGAACTTGGCCGCCGCGCTATCGAGCAGCCCAGAAAGCGCTGTCGGAAGGGGTTCCCTCAAGGCCGCCGCGCGCGGATTGTAGAACCGGGTCCAGGGCCGACGCGTCGAAGTGGTTGTCATGGATCGTTGGTCTCTCTTGTGAACGGCGTCTCTTAACAGCCTCGCTTGCCTTGCCATGAAACATACCAACGCGTATGGCCCCGTGCAATACGGAAAGGCAACATAATGAAAGCTTGGGTCGTCGAAGACTTTGGATCGCTGGACTGGCTGAACATGCGCGACGTGCCTGTGCCCGTCGCTTCACCGCGCTGCGCGCTAGTCCGGGTGCGGCACGCCGGACTGAACTTTGCGGACATGATTAGCGTACGCGGCGAATATCAGGTCAGGAACGATCCCCCCTTCATCCTGGGTGCGGAGATCGCAGGCGAGGTGGTGGATACAGGAGGCGCCGCGGACCTTGCGGTCGGCGATCTGGTCATGGCGCAAGTCGCCTCGGGTGCCTTTGCGCAGTATTGTGCTGTCGACACCGCACGGTTGATACGCATATCGCCGGGAACCGAGCTGGCGTATGCCGCCGCCGTTCCCGTATCCTATACAACGGCAGCGATTGCCTTGTTCGAGACTGGCGGCCTGCGTGCCGGGGAGACAGTGTTGATCCACGCGGCTGCTGGCGGCACGGGCATCGCGGCCACGCAACTCGCCCGCAACGCCGGCGCGCGCGTCATTGGCGGTACGTCTGGAGACAAGGTCGCCGTGGCGACCGCCAACGGTGCCAACGCAACCATCGACAATCGCAGTGTCGACTGGGTCGATCGACTGCGCGACATCGTGCCTGGCGGGGTCGACATGGTGCTGGATCCGGTTGGCGGCGAGACCACGCTTCAAAGCGTGCGCGCGCTTGCCTGGCGCGGCAGGCTGCTGATTGTCGGGTTCGCCAGCGGTGCGATCCCTGCAATCCAAGCCAATCGCCTGCTTGTGAAGGCGGCCTCCGCACACGGGGTGTTTTGGAAATTCGATGCCGATCCCCTAGGCATCACAGCGATCCAGCGTGATCTTGCTCGTGCCTTGTCGGACGGCTCGATCCGGCCTCACATCGGCGGCACGGTGCCCTTTGCCGATCTGAAGGAGGGTTTGGCCGAACTCGAGGCGGGGCGCAGCATCGGGAAGCTCGTTCTTACGGTCGAAGGCAGCTGATTTGGCTCGTGCGGATGACAGTTGCCGGTACTTGCGGTAAGGGGCGGGGAATCAACGGTAATGGCGGGGCCCATGGCGAGAGCACAAGTGCAGGCGAACACCGATCAATCTGAGCGCTTGTCCAAGCAGGACTGGATCACCGCTGCGCTGCATGTGGTTGGCAAAGGGGGCGTGGCTCAGGTCCGCATAGAGGTGTTAGCGCGCTCGCTGGGGGTGACGAAGGGAAGCTTCTACTGGCACTTCAAGGATCGCAATGCTCTCCTGGGCGAGATGCTGCGGTTCTGGCAGCAAAGTCTGACGTCGGCGGTCGGCCAGTTCGTGCGTACGAAGATCGAGACACCGCGAGACCGTCTCGCGTATCTCATCGGACTGGCATCGGAAGATCGCGATGACGTTCCCGGCGGTACGATCGAACACGCGCTGCGCGAATGGGCCCGATCCTCCGAACTGGCACGGCATGCGATCTCGGAAGTCGACAGCGAACGGCTTGCGATCATTTCGGAAATCTATCGCGACATGGGCATGGGGAAGGCCCACGCGGATTCGGCGGCGCTGCTGGCCCTGTCGCACCTGATCGGCGTCAACGTCATCCACCGCGATGTTGGGCTGCAGGCTTTCCGTGCCCAGCGTGAGATCTGCCTCGGCTTCCTGCTTGAGCTTCCTGAACGGATGTCGTGACGAGGATTTCGTCAGCCGCGCCGATCGGTTGATCGCTCGGCACCGAGGCTATCCCGCCCTGCTTGTCCAAGCCGAGTTCGTGCATGCGCTGACGGCTCGAGAGTCGATGCAATGCTGTTCCTCGAGCGCAGCGAAACGAAGACGCCGCAGGCTGGCGGGGCCGTTATCTCAACCGCGAACGGCGAGCGAAGGCATGGCTGCAGGCGAATTGGGCCCGCTTCGCTGCCGCCAACGCGTGGTCTTCCCCTGCTCACATACCACAATTGGTACCGGCCGCGATGGTACCATGAGGCGCCTTCGATCTCGCGGCGGCGGCGATCGGAACCAGTCCGAATGCGCAGCGGTCCGGTTGATGTTCGGATGCGATCGAACGCCCGCAGCCGCGCCGCTCCGGCCGCCGCACTCGGTCGATAAACGGCCGACGTTTCGACCGCCGCCCGAACGTACGGACAAGCGGACAATTCTCTCGCGTCACTGCCACCAGTCGCCGCGGATGCCATCGAAGCCAAAACAACCATACTGCATCGCATAGATAGAGGGCGCCAGCTCGGTGCCATAGCACATTGGGAAGCTGTCTCTCGAAGGCAGCGCTCGCCTTGATGGAGACAAGGGCGCGTAGCGCCCGCAGGCTTCATCAAGGCGGTCATGACCGGTCATCAGGTCTCTAAAGTGAAGTTGTCGACTCAACACTTTGGAGGCAGACCGACCATGACCAAGCTCAGTTCTACACCCGCCGATGCCGTGCTGGTAGCCATCGATATGTCCAAGCACCGCCAGGAGGTCCTCATCGAACGCCCGGAGGGCGGGCGGCGACGGCGTATGACAGTGATGGCGACGAAGACCGATTACGACCGCCTTGCGTCCGTTCTGGCTGATATTGGCAGACCGATTGTCGTCGGCTTCGAGGCGACCGGTAACTATCACCGCACCTTGGCGCACCGCTTGCTCACAGCAGGTTTCGAGCTGCGCCTGATCTCGTCCGTAGCCTTGGCCCGGACCCGAGAGGCTCTACATAATGGCTGGGACAAGAACGACTCCAAGGACGCGCAGGTGATCCTGCATATGCTGCGGATTGGCGCCACCCAGCGCTACGTCGATCCGCTTGCCGCCGGGATTAACGATCTGCAGGAGATGTCGAAGACACACGAGGCCATCTCCAAAGCCAAGACCCAGACCTGGCACCGGATCCTGACCCATTACCTGCCGCTCTACTTCCCAGAGATCGAGCGCGTCGCCGGCAACAGCAGGTCTGATTGGTTTCTTGCCTTGCTCGAGCGGTTTCCGACGCCCGGGAGCATGACAGCGCTTGGCCAGGAAGCATTCACGCGCGAGGCGTGGTCACTGGTCGGTCGCAAGGTCTCCAAGGCTCGATTAATCAACGATATTTACGAGACCGCCTGCGCATCCGTCGCACTGCCGGTCGATGAGGATTCTGTGGCGATTGCCATGTTTCGCATGGTCATCGCGCAAGCGCGCAGTCTGATCCGCCAACGTGACGAGATCGAGCGAGCCGCCCATGCCATGCTCAGCGAGAACCGTGACTACCAGCTGCTTCGTATGATCCCTGGCATCGGCCCGATCAACGCGCTGACCATCCTCGCCGAGGCCGGGGACCTTCGACGGTTTGCCCACCATCGCCAGTTCCTCAAGTTCTGCGGGCTCGATCTGGCCACCTGCCAGTCCGGCACATTCCGCGGTCGGACCAAGCTTTCCAAGTATGGTAATGCTCGGTTGCGCCGCACTTTCTGGATGGCCGCACAAGTCGCCGCTCGCCAACGCGACAACAGCTTTCGCGATAAGCTGGGCCGATACATGGAAGGACACGCCAACGACCCCGATCGCCGCCGCAAGGCAATGACTGCACTCACCGCCAAGATGGCGCGCGTCGCGCACGCCGTCATCAAGACGGGAACCGAGTACCGCCCGTTCCTCGAACGGGCGGACACCAGATGGAAGGACCCCTCTCTGCTGTGCCGTGAGGGCGCAACTGCGACCCTGTAGATAATGTTCGGGCCTTCCATCTGGCATCCGCATCTCATTTTAAGGACGGTTAGGACCACGACCGATGCGGCCGCTGGATCCTGTGTTTGCTATGGCCGAGAGCGCATTCCTTGACGATGGAAGCCATCTGGATCAAAAAGACATTTGCGCCGGTCATGATCGGCGCAACGAGACCTGCTGGCCTTGTCCCACAGCTGCTTCCCGACCTAGGACGTTATCGCTGACGATCATGCTGGGCTTGCCACGCTTCGCGATCAGTGCGGTCAGCTCGCGAACGACACGGCGACCAGAGATCGAGGTGTCCGGCACCGCTGCCAGGCACTCCCGGGTCACGTCATCGACCACGTTGAGCACCCGGAACCGTCTTCCCGAAGCCATCTGGTCGTGAACAAAGTCCAGGCTCCAGCGCTGGTTCGGCAGGGCCAGAACCGGTGCCGGCGCCCGCGCGCCGATTGCACGCCTGCGGTTGCGACGTCGCCTGACAGCCACTCCTTCCTCCCGATAAATCCGCTGGATCTTCTTCCGGTTGATCATCACGCCCTCCCGGCGCAGCAGGATATGCAGGCGGCGATAGCCGAACCGCCGACGTCGGTTCGCCAGCTCCCGCAGCTTCTCTCTCAGCTCGGCATCGTCGCCTCGCGTCGAGCGGTAGCGCACACTCTCGCGATCGGCACCAACGACACGGCACGCCCGTCGCTCGCTCATCCCGTGGCAGGCCTGGAGATGAGCCACAGCTTCCCGCTTCGCGGCGGGCGTCAAAACCTTTTGCCAGGAGATCCTTCAGTGCCGCCTGGTCGAGCATCGCATCCGCCAGCAGCCGCTTGAGCTTGGCGTTCTCGCTCTCAAGCTCCTTCAGCCGCCGGGCCTCGGAAACCTCCAGCCCGCCATACTTCGACTTCCAGTTGTAGATCGTCGCTTCCGATACACCGTGACGCCGGGCCAGGTCGGCGGTCTTCGCCCCCGCCTCAGCCTCCTTCAGCACGCCGATGATCTGCTCTTCTGAAAACCTCGTTCTCTTCATCTCGTCCGTCCTTCTGTCAGGGCCGGACTCTAATCATACTTGGAGGAATATCAGGGGGTCACGTCAATGCCGATGTGCTAGTGTTAATACGCAATAGCATGCCGTTCAATACCTTCCGGTCGTCAACTCGCGGGAAGCTACTTAGCTAGGAGGGCAAAAGCGGCTCAATGAATGACCATTCCATGCCGGTCAGTTGGTATCATCGCCTGGCGTCATGCCTCCCTCGCAAAGGAAAGCCTGCATCAAAAAGAACCAAAAGCCTCGAGGCCGTTCAGTTTACCGCTTAGCCTTTGGCATGGGGAGGTCTCAAATGTTCCAAAATGCCAAAACCGCGCGAAGCGCAGCAACAAATGCGAGGGGCTGATCAAGCATGAGATGATGGCGCGCGTTAGGCACCGCAACAATTGGAATATCCCCCCCTCCTAGCTCACGGATATAACAAGCAGAATCTCGATCGAAAAGTTGACTCTTTTCACCGTGTATAACTGCTTTGCGACCGGGCGCATCAACCAGTTTCCTGCCCACGCTCAGCCATTCGTCGGAGTTATTGTCGCGACGGAAGACCTCCGGAGAAAACTTCCATGCCCATTCTTCGCCATCGCGGCGGAGAGAGTGAAAAGCCATGTAGTCCAATAAGAAAGGCTCACCAACCGATTGCGGCGGTGCCAGGATATACCTCTCGCGCGCCGCTGCATAACTGGGATAGCGTCGGACCGGTTTATCTGGATTACCCGACCCTGGGCTCCACAGACCCATAGTCCAGTATTCCTCGAGTTTTTGTGGCCGCATTACCATGAGATCGCAGACAATAACGCCTGCGAAGGCGTCCGGCGTTTGAGAAACAGCCGTAAGTGCTGCACGCGCGCCGAAGCTGTGGGCGATGATCACCGGTTTGGCTCCGTCTGCGCGCAGATCGAGCGCTTCGCTGATTTCGGCGAATTCCTTTCCCCGCGCAGCTTCATCAGCGACGCCACGCATCTCGCTATCGCCCATACCGGCCAGGTCAAAAGCCACCACATCGTAATCTTGGGCAAGGTATGGTGCGATGAAGGCAAAGCAGCGGGCATGGGCGAGAAACCCGTGCGACATGAGCAATTTGGCCCGGCCACGCCTACCCCAGCGAAGATAATGTACACGCGCGCCATCAACCTCTACGAAGCCTTCCTCACGGGGCACACTCATCGCCCAGGAAAACCAATCGGGAATATGCGCCCCTCCGCCAGCCCATACCGGATCGATATCTGTTGAACCGTCCTGGATTGCAGTCAATTTATTCATTTCGGCCTTGTCTCCAATACCTGAGGCCATACCCCTCTCCCAAGCAGCATTTCGTCGAAATATTCCCCCGTAGGTGTAGAGGTCGGGGCATAATGTCAATACGCACGAGTATGCAATATCGTGGCATTTTAGAGTCCTCTTTTAGGAGTAACCCCTCCGACTTCAGTCGGATACTGGCTTCAGCCACCGACTCGTTCAATAGCAGGTATCCTCGGGAAAGTGAGACCGCCTGGAGGGCGTGAAGTCTCACTTTCCCGAGGATAGATGCGCAGCAGCATCTTGTGGTTCGGTCGCATGCCTTCCCGCGCCAGCAGGTAGCCCAGGCGGCGATAGCCGAACCGGCGACGTTCCGCCGCCTGCTCGCGCAACCGTTCCCGCAGTGCCCCGTCATCCGGCCTCGCCGGCTCGTAACGGATCACCGTGCGGCTCACGCCAACCAGACTGCACGTCCGACGCTCGCTTAGCCCATGCTCCTCACGGGCATGGACGACGGCTTCCCGCTTCGCGCCGGGCGTTACCAATTTTTGGTGCCAGATCCTTCAGCACCACGTTGTCGAGCAATGCTTCGGCCAGCAGCTTCTTCAGCCGGCTGTTCTCGTCCTAGGCCGTGTTGATAAAAGACTTCAGCCATAGGCGCGCGGCGGCGAGGTTGAGGAAGCTGTCAAACGAGAGGTCCGTCTTGTCGTACCGGGTGGCGATGCGCCGCTGTTGCTTGAGCTTACCGAACATGCGCTCGACGCAGTTGCGATCTCGATAGCGGCGATAGTCGGGATGCTCGGGCATCTTGCGGTTCGAGCGGGGTGGGATGATCGGCAGGATACCACGGATCAGCAAGCCTCCCGGAAGCGATCACCGTCATAGCCTTCTGGGCGTGGCGATGGGGATATCCATCAGCGGCTCCGCAGCGGTGTAATCGGAGGCCTCGCCGCCAGTCAGGATGAAGCCGAGAGACAATCTCTGATTGTCGCATCGGGCGTGGATTTTGCTCGTAAAGCCGCCGCGTGATCGACCAAGAGCGTTCGCACAAGCCCCCCTTTTCCGCCCGCAGCCGAGACATGACCGCGAACGCTTGTGCTGTCGATCATATGCTGCCAGTCGTCCGTCAGTCCCAGGTCGATCAGCGTTTGCCCTGTTCAGCCCACCGCCTGAACCGGACATAGACCGAGTTCCATTTGCCATAGCGCACATGCATGTCGTGCCAGGGGCAGCCGACCCGCAGCACATGGAGCATGCCATTGAGGAAGCGCCGGTTATCGCCCGCCGGCCGCGCCCAGCGACCACGCTCAGCAGGCAGCAGCGGCCCGATCAATTCCCACTCCGCATCGGATAAATCCCCGCGACCCATGACTGCTCCTCAAAAAGCAGTCTTGAATCAGAACTCGGAGCAAATGGGGATCCCTTTTGTCAACACGGCCTAGAAGTCCGCAGCCGACAGGCATCGGATACCCCCAGTCCACCGAACTTCGACTTCCACTTGTAGAACGTGGCGGAGCTGGCCCCGTAACGGCGGCACCCCAGTTTCAAACCGCGATGATCTGTTCTTCGCTGGACCAGTTTCGCTTCATTCTCGTCCGACTTCTTTGCGTAAGAATCTAGCAAAAACCCGTCTGTTCAGGGGAGCAAGGCAACTTAAGGAAAACTCCACACCCGAGCGGTCCGACGCGGGGTCTGGATGTCAGAGGGCGCCAACTCCAATTCTCATGGGGGCAGGCAACGGGTGATTGGTTGGTCTTGACCTTGCGGCTCTTCTGATGGCCATACAATCTGAACATCCCTTGACAGCGCGAAATGTCGATCCTAAACCATACTTAAGAGTATGGCTAGCGACTATGCGACGAACATTTGGCGGGAGTGGAGAATTTGACCATACAGCAAGGCAATTTTCTCGAGAATAATGGCATTCGTACCCATTATCATGATGAAGGATCTGGCATTCCGCTCGTACTTCTGCATGGCTCCGGACCAGGAGTGAGTGCCTGGGAAAATTGGGGTAATGTAATACCTCATTTGGCAGAAAATTACCGCGTCATTGCTGCGGATATGGCTGGATTTGGGCTGACTGACTGCGAGCCTGATCTGACGCTCAATATGAAGGTGTGGGTCAGTCAACTTCTGGGCTTTCTGGAAGCTCTTAATGTCGGCCCCTCAGTTCTTGTTGGTAATTCTTTCGGTGGAGCGCTGTCGCTTGCGGCCACCCTTCGGCAGCCCGAGGCTGTGCTGGGCTTGGTATTGATGGGCACTCCGGCTGGTCAGTTCGAGCAGACGAGTGCCCTAAGTGAAGGCGCTGCATTCGAGCCCTCTCTTGAGGGTATGCGGGCCATCCTCGAGCGTTTCCCGTACGATACGTCTATCGTAACCGAGTCCATGGTTCGGGAGCGGTATGAAATGAGCCTACGCCATTCTGGGCGCACGGCGCTGCGCGCCCTAATGCCCCAATCGAATGAAGAAGGGCCGCGGCTCGTTCGTGGAATGCCGGCTGAAAAGCTAGCTACGATCGATAAGCCGGCATTGCTGCTGCACGGGCGCGAAGATTCAGTCATTCCTATGGAGGTGGCGGTAGGTGCCGCTCGAAATTTGCCAAAGAGCGAGTTGCATATCTTCGGAGAGTGCGGCCACTGGGTTCAGTTGGAGCGGCCAAAGGCTTTTGTTGGCTTGATAAGCGAATTTCTTAGTCGCCACGGTTTTTAGGAGGGCGGAATGAGTGTCCATGGAATTGAGTTGGCGCTGTATGACATTACCACCAAGAGTTCAGTGAGAAAACGCTTCGTTGCAGAGCCTACAGAAGTACTGGAGCGATATGGATTGAGTCGGGATGAGCAGGAAATGATTGGGGGTATGAATGTATCTTCCATGCTTGATGTCGGAGTGAGTCCCATGCTCACTTTTGGCTTATGGATGTGTGTGCGGGGGCCGCAAGACCTGCCCGAGTACCTAAACGCGATCTCCGGCTGCGCTAGGGAGGCGGTGTGATGGCAAATGTGGTTGGTGGGTTTCTAATGTCCCACGACCCGCTGGTTTTCATTAACCCGCGGAAGGTTGACTCGTCAGTTGTCTTGGCAGCGTACGACACGATCCTTGAACGCGTGCGTCAGCTAGATGCGACAACTGCTGTTATAATTGGTGCCGATCACTATATTTTATTCGGTCCGAATTGTTTACCTCAGATGGCGATCGGCATCGGAGATGTGCAGGGCCCAATCGATCCTTTGCCTGGAGTTGAGCGCGGGGGCATCAAAGGCAACCCGTCATTGGCGCAACATATAATGCGTGTGGGTCATGAGGAGGGGTTCGACTGGGCGGCTGCCAAATCGATTAACGTCGATCATTCTGTAGGTATTCCAGTTCGCCGCTCATTGCCTTCAGATGGTTCTGTCGCAACTATACCCGTCTATCTGGCCGCAGGTGTTCAGCCCTTAATTCGCACGCAAAGGGCCTATGACCTTGGCGGTTCGATACGTCGGGCCATCGAAGCTTATCCTGGCGACGAGAGGGTCGTTGTCATTGGATCAGGTGGCCTCAGCCATTGGGTTGGCCTTCCGCAAATGGGGCGTATCAACAAGGCCTTCGATAAGCTGA
Organism: Alphaproteobacteria bacterium; assembly: GCA_018823905.1. Lineage (GTDB taxonomy): Bacteria > Pseudomonadota > Alphaproteobacteria > Sphingomonadales > Sphingomonadaceae > Sphingopyxis. Next base: position 4,659 of record JAHJHL010000206.1, on the reverse strand, counting down.
TCCTCGATGCGGTGGAGAGGGGGGAGCCTGAGGCTCTCATCAATTTAACCGATGATTACATTCTAGAACACGGTGGAAATGGTGCGATGGAAATTCGTCAACTTCTCTGCGCAATGGGCGCAGTCAGAGGGGCGGGCAAGGTCATCGCTTATGAGCCTTGGGATGGTGGAGTGACCGGCCTAGGCTTCGCTGAACTTTGTGTTGCTTCTTGAGAGCGGGTAATAATGGAAAAAGAGGAGGGTATGGTTTCAAATCTAGTCGAACTCGGTGAAGCTTCGCAGATCCCGAAAGGTGAAATGAAGGCATTTTCAATCGATGGCCTTGGGGAGATCGCCGTTTATCACGTCGACGATGAGTGGTTCGCGACAGATGATGTCTGCTCCCATGCGGTAGCCTCTCTTACAGAAGGTTGGCTCGAGGGATTCACCGTAATTTGTCCGGCCCATTCTGGTGAATTCGACATTCGATCGGGCAAGGCTCTTTGCTTTCCGGCCACAGAACCGATCAGTACTTATCAAGTATGGGTCGAGGGCGGTAAGTTGCTGGTGAACACGACACCGAACAAAAATGACGACACTCACGCTTCATCCCCGCAGTATCAATAGGAGAACACCGATGGTTGAGACTTTTCAACGCGAAAATAACCGCGCGGCGTCTGACCTTGACTTTCACCAACTCGTGGATGTTGAAGCCGGATGGATCGACAGGCGAATTTTTTGGAATGCGGATATTTACCAGCTTGAATTGGAGCGAATTTTTGCCCGCTGCTGGTGTTTCGTAGGTCATGAATCGCAGTTCACTGAGCCCGGCGATTTCCTAACTACTCATATTGGGCAAGATGCTGTTATAGTCGCGAAAGATCGAAAAGGGGAAGTTAACGTATTCTTAAATTCCTGTACCCACAGGGGTAATAGAGTATGTTTTGCTGAGGCTGGCACCGCTCGTCAATTCACGTGTAACTTTCACGGATGGGCTTTTGGTCTAGATGGGGGGCTTGTTAGCATACATGAGGAGGAGCATTACTCAGCCTGCGCGAATTTCGATAAGAGTAAGTTAGGCCTACATCGGGCGAGAACTCAATCCTACAAGGGTTTGATCTTCGCTACCTTTGATCCTGAGGCGCCATCGCTAGATGAATATTTAGGCGACTATCGCTATTACTTGGATGTCCTGCTCGATAACGATCCTGGTGGTACCGAATTCCTTGAGGGCAACGTAAAGTCTCGATTGCGGTCAAACTGGAAATTCGCGGCTGAGAACTTCGTCGGAGACGCATATCACGCCGGTTGGACACATGCATCAGCCGCTGAAGCGATTTTTGGCCACGGTGTAAAAGTAAATCCCGAGAAGTCCTTTCAAGCGAGTGTCAATGGACACGGTACCGAATTTGGACTGGATTTGATTGGTAATGCCATGGCGCTGGGCGAGCCGGAGGTTGTGGACTATTTGAAGGAGAATGAAGCGCGCTTCGCCGAACGCCTCGGAAAGCTGCGAGCGAAAATGGTGGGGTCTATGAGTTCGGCTAATGTTTTTCCAAATCTTGCATACCTCCCGGGACTTAACACTTGGCGAACATGGCTCCCCAAGGGGGCCCACGAGATTGAATTGAATACGTGGGTGCTCGTCAACCGCGATGCTCCAAAGAGCCTCAAGGAGGCCTACCGTCGTGGCATTTCGAGAACTTTCTCCCCAACCGGCATGTTTGAATCTGATGACGGGGAAAACTGGGAGCATTGCACGCACTCAAACGCTGGTGTCGTTACGCGCCGTCAGAAACTGCACTATGGATTAGGATTGGACTCGGCGATAGATCACGAAGAGTTTCCAGGAAAAATCCATCGCGTCCAATTGAACGACGCAAACCAGCGCGCATTCTATAAACGTTGGGCTGACCTCATGTCAGCCAGCGATTGGTCCAGCCTCGACAATAATTAAGGACATAAGCATGGTAACTGCTCCAGCCAATCCCAAGAATAACGCGCCTCGCCAGGCTTCTTTAGAAGTGTTTCATCTGATTCAACAATTTCTATATCGGGAGGCGAGGCTCTTAGACGAACAACGGTACGACGATTGGTTTCAATTGATGGACGAGGAATTCACCTATTGGGTCCCCGTTCCCCAAGCCCGTTATCGTCGCGACAAGAAGGGCACATATGAACGTGATCGAATGGCTCACTTTGACGATAGTCTAGCGGAGTTAAAGTTGCGGGCTTCTCGGTGGAAGCAACGAACTGCTTGGAGTGAAGACCCACCTACACGCAACATACACTATATTTCGAATATCGAAGTAGAACCTAGCGAAGAAGAGAACGATTGGTTAGTTCGTTCGGTCGCAATAAGTTTGCGTAATCGCAATGAAGATGAAGAGGACTGGCTTGGTGGTCGGCGAATAGATCTTATTCGTCAGACCCCAGAAGGTCTTAGATTAGTGCGTAGAGAGGTGTTTATTGCCCAGACAGTATTTTTATCCAAGAACTTTAATACGTTTATCTAATCGGTTGTCCCGTTATCGGTAGGTGCGGAGCGGGTTGCTGTTTGCGCGGTTTGCTTTTGTCAGGGACACAGACGCATTCACTAGTAGCTTAATGTTAGTCGGTTCTGGCAGCGCCCCCTTAAGCCTTGTCCATTTAATCAATCAATATTTTACCGTAGGAGAAGATATCGTTGCGACGTTCGGTCCGAGGGTATCATCTTTCCTTTAAGCGTAAAACGCTTGTTGTTCTTGTATAATGTCTATGATCGAGAGGATCAGAAGCAACGTATATAATTATACGATCTTCCGTCATCGTCAAATTCATGAGATTCCTGCTATGATCAAACGCCTCCATTCAGTAACGACATTTTTCTTACGATGGGGGGGGCTTGTATGACGAACACCGTTGCGATCATTGGCGCTAACGCTGCAGGTTTGACCACAGCGATGGAGCTTCGGCGCTTGGGATACGATGGGCGAGTGATGCTCTTTGATGCCGAGATGGAGCCGCTGTACAATCGTCCTGCCGTGTCGAAGGAAATGCTTTCAGGTGAGTTTAGCGATCCCTCGGACACCCCTCTAGTGCGGGCCGATATTTTAGAGAAAATGCACCTGGAGCTTGAGTTCGGCAATCGTGTTTTGGGCATTGGGACCGCGGGGCGGTTGGATCTTTCTGGAGGGCGGCAGGTAGGCGCGGAGGTTATGGTTGTGGCAACGGGTGGGTTGGCTCGATGGCCTGCACAAGTTCCGAGATTGCAAGGCATCCACACCCTGCGTACTTCGCGCGATGCAATGGCGTTGAGGGAGGCGCTGTTGCCAGGAGCTCGTGTAGTCGTAATGGGCGGAGGCGTGATCGGTTGTGAAGTTGGTTCAAGTGCTGTGAGGCGTGGTTGCGATACTACGATTGTGGACATTGCGGCGTTACCGATGCTCCGTTCGATCGGCGAGGGAGCAGGGCGGGTCATGGCGACTGTTATTGAAGAGGCAGGGGTTAAACTGAGGTTGGGTGAAGGTATAGCCTCAGTCCTAGGGCCGTCACGGATTAGCGGCGTGGTGCTCATGAACGGCGAGACTCTACCTTGCGATGTCCTAGTTATCGGTGTCGGGATGGTTCCCAACGCCAAGCTTGCAAATGATGCGGGCGCGGAAAATGATAACGGCATTTTGATTGATGCTCATTGTCGAACATCGCTGCCAGGAGTCCTTGCTGTCGGGGACGTTACCCGACGCCGAAGCACCGTCGAAGGGTTAGGAGATCGAAGCGAGACTATTTTGAACGCGCAGATCCAGGCACGGGAGGCAGCCTCTACTATCCTTGGCCTGGAATTGCCTAAGGCACAGCCATCGGGATTCTGGTCCGATCAGTTCGATATAAATATTCAGGCCGTAGGCAAAGTCGATCGTACGGTCTCTCATTGGTTAAAGCCGTTCAATGGTCAGGAGGGTGTTTTACTGCAGTTTAGCGAGAATAAACTATGTGGGGCGGTAGGCTTCAACAGCGGCCGCGCAATTGCCCGCATTCGCCGTCTGCTCAGCGTTGGAGATCGTCGGCCCCCGAAGGAGTTGTTGAGAGATCCAAAGCTTAATGGATAGGCAGAAACTTTACAGCTCCTTACCTTGATCGTTGGTAGGGCAAGGCGATTTTGGTGCTAGAGTGGTCTCAGAATCCGTGCTGGTGAAGGAGGCCGCCATGGATGTCTCAAGCTCTCTCGATGGATCTGCGTGTCTGCTTCTATCGGCGGTTGATGGCGGCCTGAGCTTGCGTGCTGCGGCTACCCGTGACGTGACCCCCCTGATTTTCCTCTAAGTTGGATTAGAGTCCGGCCCTGATAGAAGGACGGACGAGATGAAGAGAGCGAGGTTACCGAAGGCAGATCATTGGCGTGCTGAAGGAGGCCGAGTCGGGAGCGAAGACCGTTGACCTGGCCCGGCGGCACGGGGTGTCGGAAGCGACGATCTATAACTGGAAGTCGAGGTATGGTGGGTTGGAGGTTTCCGAAGCTCGTCGGCTGAAGGAGTTGGAGAGCGAGAACGCAAAGCTGAAACGGCTGCTGGCCGATGCGATGCTGGACAAGGCGGCACTGAAGGATCTCCTGGCAAAAGGTTTTGACGCCCGCCGCGAAGCGGGAAGCTGTCGCTCATCTCCAGGCGTGCCACGGGATGAGCGAACGGCGGGCGTGCCGTGT
>JAHJHL010000018.1 GCA_018823905.1 Alphaproteobacteria bacterium | reverse complement strand
CGTCGCCGTAGAGCTTGATCGCGATGTCGCCGCGCACGCCGGCAATCAGCTCGTTGAACCTGAGCTGGATAGGCTGGCTGATCTCGAACGCATTGCCAACGAGCGGTTCAAGCTTCTTCTCGACCCGCGCGATCACATCATCCTTGGTGCTGACGCCATCAGGCCATGCGTCCTTTGGCTTCAGGATGATGAAGGTATCCGACGCGTTTGGCGGCATCGGATCGCTGGCGACCTCGGCCGTACCCGTCTTCGAGTAGATGAAGGCGACTTCGGGGAGAGTCGATACGGCCTTCTCGACCTGTAGCTGCATCGCCTGCGACTTGTTCAAGGATGTCGACGGGATACGAAGCGCCTGCATCGCGAGATTGCCTTCGCCCAGCACCGGGATGAACTCGCTGCCGAGCATGCCGAACACCAATATGGCCGCGGCAAAAGTACCGCCACCGGCACCGATCCACGGCCAGGGGCGCGCGATGACGCGCTTGAGCACGGGCTCATAGCGGGTCTTCACCCAAGCGATCGCGCGCACTTCCTTCTCGGCGACCTTGCCGCGAAGAAGCAGTGCGACCATCGCGGGGACGAAGGTCAGCGATGCAATGAACGCACCGGCCAGAGCCAGCAATACCGTGATCGCCATCGGCGAGAAGGTCTTGCCCTCGACGCCGGTGAAGGTGAGCAAAGGCACGAACACGAGGAAGATGATCGCCTGCCCGTAGATCGTCGGCTTCACCATTTCGCGCGAGGCTTCGAATACCTCGTGCAGACGTTCGCTCAGCGAGAGCAATCGCCCTTCATGATGTTGCCTCTCAGCCAGTCGCCTGAGGCAGTTTTCGATGATGATGATCGAGCCGTCGACGATGAGGCCGAAGTCTAGCGCGCCGAGGCTCATCAAATTGCCCGACGTGCCGGTGATGTTCATGCCCGTCCCCATGATCAGGAACGAGATCGGGATAACGAGCGTGGCGATCACCGCCGCACGAAAGTTGCCGAGCAGCCAGAACAGGACCGCCGCCACGAGCAAGGCGCCTTCGGCGAGGTTCTTCTCGACGGTGCCGATCGTCGCGTCGACGAGCTGCGAGCGATCGAGCACGGGTTTGACGACGATGCCCGCGGGCATGGATTTCGTGACGTCTTTCAAGCGTTCGGCTGCGGCCGATGCGACGATCCGGCTGTTGCCGTTCGCCAGCATCAACACTGTGCCGACGACCAGCTCCTTCCCGTTTTCGGACGCCGAGCCGGTGCGGAGTTCGCCGCCGATCTGCACGGTCGCGACATCACGAACCATGACGGGGACGCCGCCGCGGCTTGCAACGGTGGCGCGACCGATCTCGTCGAGCGTGCGGATGCGGCCATCGGCGCGGACGAGAAAAGCCTCACCGCCGCGTTCGACGAAGTTGGCGCCGACCGAGATGTTGGCGCGCTCCAGCGACTCTGCGAGTTCCGAAAAGGAGATACCGTAGCTCGCCAATTTGGTCGCATCGGGCTGGACGACGAACTGCTTTTCATAGCCACCGATCGAGTCAATGCCGGCGACGCCGGATACCGAGCGCAGCTGCGGGCGGATCACCCAGTCTTGCACCGTCCGCAGGTAACCGAGCTTGGCCACCTCGTCGGTCAGAACCTCGCCCGTTGGCGTAATATAGGAGCCGTCGGGCTGGGGTCCTGGCTTGCCTGCGATCTTGCGGGTTTTTGCCGTGCGGTCGAAATCGACCGTGTACATCAGCACTTCGCCGAGCCCGGTCGAGACCGGACCCATTTGCGGTTCGGCGCCGTCAGGCAGCGTGCCCTTGGCCTGGTTGAGACGCTCGGCCACCTGCTGGCGGGCGAAATAGAGGTCGGTATGATCTTCGAAGATCACGGTGACCTGACTGAACCCGTTACGCGAGATTGAGCGCGAGCTTTGCAGGCCCGGTATCCCGGCCATGGCCGTTTCGACCGGGAAGGTGACGAGCCGTTCGATGTCGAGCGGCCCGAGATTGGGCTCGACCGTATTGATCTGCACCTGCTTGTTGGTGATGTCGGGGACGGCATCAATCGGCAGTTTCAGGAGCTGGGTAAGGCCGTAAGCGGATATGATGAGGGTGAGGAGAACCACACCCCAGCGAAAGCGTATCGACGCGTCGAGAAGTTTTTCGATCATCTCAATGCTCCGCCTCGCCCTTGCCGATTTCGGCTTTGAGCAGGAAAGCACCCTTGGTCGCGATGACCGCGCCCGGTTTCACCCCGTCGACAATCTCGATACGGCCGCCGCCGCGCTTGCCGGTAACCACCGTCATGGCCTGGAAGCCTTTGGCGGTCTTGACGAAAACGACCTCGCGGCCTTCGACGGTCTGCACCGCTTCCTCGGGAAGCGCGATCAGGCTCGACCCGGCAGCGCCGCGCGGCTTGATCCGCGCACGCAGCCCCTGGCCGGGCGTCAGGCCGCCGATACCATCGGGGACGAGGACGATCGTCGCCGTCTTG
>JAHJHL010000205.1 GCA_018823905.1 Alphaproteobacteria bacterium | reverse complement strand
CTGTTGGGGCGTGCGATGACCGCTAACGACCGCTAGCGGACGTAAGCGATCCTCCCCCAATGGGGGAGGGGGACCACCCGAAGGGTGGTGGAGGGGCACAGGCGGTTTACGCAGCGCCGGACCGAATACGTCATACTTTTCCGGGAACCGAGCCGCAGAGACTATCTCTACGCCAAGGTAAACCGATGGTGCCCCTCCACCAGCTTCGCTGGTCCCCCTCCCCGTTCCGGGGAGGATCGGCTTCGTCCGCTTCCCACCCCAAACCAGACATGGGACACACGGTCAACTACTGCACCCGCGTCACCGTCACACCCTTGGCTTCTAGCATCGCTGGGACGCCATCGGCGCCGATCAGATGCCCCGTGCCGACCGCCATCAGCACCGTCCCAGGCTGGGCCATCCGGCGTTTCGCCCAGGTTGCCCAGCGTCGGTTGCGGTCGGTGATGATCGCTTCGCGCGCGGCGGGGACCGCGTCGACATCGTCATTGATCATCTTTTCCAGCGCCGCCACGTCGCCGCGGATCCACGCAGCGGTGAGAGCGGTGACTTTGCCGACGGCGTCGTTCGCTCTGTCGGCGGCGCGGGTCAGCAGCGCGCGCTGGGTTGGAGCATCGAGGGTTTCGAACAGCATCAGCTGGCTCTGGGCCGATTCCAGCCCGCGAATGGGTTTGTCCGCATCCTCGAATATGTCAGTCAGTCTTTTTTCAACCCCCGCCGCAGGCGACAGATCGGCGGCGCGCGCGGCGCGTTGCCCGATCAGGATCATGACCGCCCAATCGTCGAGCTTGTCGCCGCCGAAGGAACCATCCTTCGCTTCTAACGCGCGGTAGCGGGCGAGCGCTGTGCCCGATAGCCGCGCCTCGATCGCCAGCGGCGCGGTGCGCGGTGCCAGTTTCTGAAACATTTCGCCCGCCGCCGCCAGTTCGCGGGGCGACAATTCCATCATCAGCTCGTCGGCGGACGCGATCGCTTGCCCAACCGCACCATCATCCCAGTCGGTCCCGGGCGGTAGTGCGTGCATCGTGCCAAGCAGGTAAATGCGCGTATCGGCATCCTCGACCAGCCACATCGCGGGTTTTGCCTTTGGCGCCGGATCGGGCACGCCACACCCCGCCAGCAACAACGGCAAAAGGGCCGCCGCAAAGCGGCGACCCCAATGACCGGAAGGATGCGTCGCAGTCGTCAATAGTCGATGCGCGTCGCGGTCAGGCCGCGGTCTTTCAGATAATCCTGCACGCTTTTCTCGCCCGCCAGATGTCCGGCGCCGACCGCGATGAACACCGTGCCCGGCTTATCCATCCGCGTCTTGATCTGATCGGCCCAGCGCTGGTTGCGATCATAGAGCAGCATCGAGGCGAGTTCGGGGGTCGCGGCCATGCTTTCGTTCATCGTGACCGCCAAGCCGTCGGGGTCGCCCTTCGCCCACAACCCGACCATCTTGTCGAGCATCGGACCGAGCTTGTCGAGATCCTTGACCACCGAATTGAGAAAGGCGACCTGCTGCGTGTCGGGCAACTGATCGAAAAAGCCGAGCTGTTCTTCGAGCGTTTCGAGGCCTGAGACTGGCTTGTTGTCGGCCTTGGCGAATTTGGTCAGCAGCTTTTCGGCGCCCTGCTCGGGATCATAGCCGAGCTTGGTCAGCGGCAGCACCGACAGCGTCATCGCTGGAAACCAGGGCTCGAAACTGTCGAAGGCATTGGCCGGAAGTCCGACGCTGACCATCGCCGCCTGATAGGCCTTGAGCTGCTCGGCGGTCAGGCGCGAGGGGATGGTCTTGCCGGTCGTATCCATCGCCAGCGGCATCATCGTCTTGGCGACCGCCGCCTGATCTTCGGGCATGACGATTTCCAGCATCATCTCGTCCGATTTGTCGAACGCATCCTTCACCGCCTCGTCGAACCAGCTGAGACCGGGTTTCAGCACATGGACGGTGCCGAACAGATAGATGGTCGTGTCATCGTCCTTGACCACCCACAGCGCCGGATCGGCGTCGGTAAGGGCGGTGGCGGCTACCGGCGCGGGTTCGGCGGCGGTGGCGACATTGCTGCCCGGCAGCACGGCGCATTGGGCAAAGGGGATGACCGCGCAAGTCGTGGCGAGGATTTTGAACCATTTTTTCATCGGAGAATATCCTTTTAATTATGGCGCTTATGGCCGGAGGGGATGGGGAAGGGGAGAGGAAAAGTGCTCAGCGAAACTTGAACCAGAAATAGACGGCGGCGTTGACGGTCAGCGACACGGCAAACAGCTGCATCGCGTCGACCGGCGGCGCCAGATCGGCGCGCCACAGCACCCACCACACGGGACAGGGCATAACAAAGGCGTAAAAGCCCGCGAGCGCCCCCAGATGATAGGCCTGCCGCTCATGATCGTCGATCGTGCGGTGATAGAGGAGCAGCGCGACGATCAGTCCGACGACCCACAGCAGCGACAGGCCGATGGCAACATTCGGCGTCATCGCGCTGTTGCTCAGCAGGCCGTCGGCACCTTGCGGTCCGGTCTGCAACACCAGCGCGGCGACGAAACCGAGCGCGCCCGACAGGATGACACTGACCCAATAGAGGCGCTTGCGCGGCGACCAACTGCGGAACCAGTCGGCGTGTCGGCGAACATAGAGCGCCAGCGCAACGCCGCCCAGCGCGACGGCGAGCAGCGGGCCGACCCACGGCGCAAGGGCTGCTTCGCCTGCTTCGGCGGCGCCTTCATTATAGCCCGCAAAGCCGCCCGCCAGCATCGCGGTGCCAAGGCCGATGGCGACCGGCACCCACATCGACGGGGCGCGGCGCGGTTTGGGATCAATGTCCATCATCATGTCCTTCATGGCCATCGTCGAAAATCTCCTCGATCGGCATCGCGAACAACCGCGCCAGTTTGAACGCGAGTGGTAGCGACGGGTCGTATTTCCCCGTCTCGATCGCGTTCACCGCCTGCCGCGACACGTCGAGCCGGTCGGCCAGTTCGGCCTGGCTCCAGTTCCGCATCGCGCGCAGCACTTTCAGCTGGTTGTTCATCGCTATATCCGTCACGCGTCCCTGACCGAATGTCAGGTATGCATGACTATATGTCGCGATTCGCTGACTATGTCAACAACACCTTACAAAAAGTTCTGGATACCTGACTGCGGCGCGCATTTTCGCGCTACGGCGAAGGGACGGGAGCCTTGACCGTGCGGCGCCGCTGGGCCAATGCGGCGACGATTTTTGCACCTGCGAAGGAATAGCGGCCGTGGCCGACGGGGCGGACAAGACACCACTGAGTTTCCAGGACATGATCCTGACGCTGCACGCCTATTGGGGCGCGCGCGGCTGCGCGATTTTGCAGCCCTATGACATGCGCGTGGGGGCGGGGACGTTCCACCCCGCGACGACGCTGCGCAGCCTGGGGCCCGAGCCGTGGAATGTCGCCTATGTCCAGCCGAGCCGCCGCCCGACCGACGGCCGTTATGGCGAGAACCCGAACCGGCTCCGGCATTATTACCAGTACCAGGTGATCCTGAAGCCGTCGCCCGCCGACCTTCAGGACCAATATCTGGGCAG
>JAHJHL010000204.1 GCA_018823905.1 Alphaproteobacteria bacterium | reverse complement strand
TGCCACCTGCCCATGGCTGCGCCACAGGGAGGATATATGTCCACAACTGGCAAGCCGCCCACTATTGTCGCCTCCGCCTTACCAGGGTCTGATGCGGTCAACCGTCTCCGCAAAGCGCCGAACCGGTACAGAAAATCCCTTCCTCCGATGGGCGGCTAGCTTATGAGCGTCTCATAAAATCACGTTGACCGGCCAGTCGCATCGTTTGCGGGCTGATCATCCACACGGAGCATCACATTGACCAAAAGCCTCTTGTTCGCTGCCGCGGCCAGCCTGCTCCTCGCCAGCTGTTCCGACACCGCCAACGGGCAGGCGGCGGCTTCCGCCAAACCATCCGCGCCCGCGCAGCGCGGTGAGGGGCTGCCTTACGAAATCTCCGACACCCAAGTCTGGGATGTCGCCGATCCCGTTTCGGGTCGCACCTATCAGGTCTTCGTGGCTTTGCCGCCCTCCTATGGCGAGCAGCCCGAGCGCCGTTATCCCGTGTTGTACGTCACCGATGCCGATTACGCTTTTCCGGTGATCAAACAAATTGGTCGGCGCCTGAATGTCGAGCGACCCAACGTCGAAGAGTTCATCCTTGTCGGCTTGTCCTACGCGAAGGGAGAGGGCGGGATGCAGAGTCGGCGGCGCGATTATACGCCGACGCCGAACGGCCCCAGCACGGCGCCCGCTGACGCCGAACATGGCAAGGCCGCAGCCTACGCCGCCTATGTGCGCGATCAGGTTTTGCCCTTTGTCGCCAAGCGTTACCGCACCGACGAACGCCGCCGGCTGTTCTTGGGCCATTCCTATGGTGCGCTGTTGGGCACCGAAATATTGTTCAGCGAGCCGAAGCTGTTCGACGGCTATGTGCTCGGCAGCCCGTCCTTCTGGTACGACCGACGTCATATGGCGGAGCGGGAAAAGACCTATGCCGCCAAGCACAAGGATCTGCCCGCGCGCGTCTATATGTATATCGGCGAATATGAAGAAATGCGACCCGGCGATCCGCGCTATGCCAAAGACGTCAATATGGTGACCGATACCCGGGCCATGGATCGGGCGCTGCGATCGCGCAATTATCCGTCGCTACGCATCAAGGCGGAGGTGTTGAACGACGAAGATCACTTCACCGTCGCGCCGCGCGGCTTCACCCACGGATTGAAATATCTGCTCCCGGCCAAGGCGAAGTGACGCCCGATCGGCTCAGACGCTCTTCCCCGAATCCAGCGCATAACCCGCCGACCGCACGGTGCGGATAATGTCCGTCGTCCCCGGCAGGTTGATAGCTTTGCGCAACCGCCGGATATGCACGTCGACCGTGCGCAGTTCGATGTCGCTGTCCTGGCCCCAGACGCTGTCGAGCAACTGCCCGCGCGAGAAAACGCGGCCCGGATGTTCCATGAAATGGCGCAGCAGGCGGAATTCGGTCGGCCCCATCGCGACCGTCTGGCCGTTGCGGATGACTTTGTGCGCCACCGAGTCCAGTTCAATGTCGGCATAGGTGAGCAGCTCGCCCGCCAGCGCGGGGCGCAGGCGGCGGAGCACCGCCGACACGCGCGCGACCAGTTCGCGCGGGCTGAACGGTTTGGTGACATAATCGTCGGCGCCGGTTTCCAGTCCGCGAATACGGTCCTCTTCCTCGCCGCGCGCGGTCAGCATGATGATCGGGACATTCGCCGATTTCGGATTGCGGCGCAGGCGGCGGCACACTTCGATTCCGGGCAGGCTTTCGATCATCCAGTCGAGCAGGACGATGTCGGGGACGCGCTCCTCGACCAGCACCAGCGCCTGTTCGCCGTCGGGCGTTTGCCGGACCGAAAAACCCTCGCGTGCGAAATGCCAGACGATGAGTTCGGCGATCGCCTCGTCATCCTCGATCAGCAGCAGGTCGGGTTGCGGCATCAGCCTTGCTCCTGCTCCGCGGCGCCATCTTCGGGCTGCTCGCCGCGCTCGCGCTCCTCCATATGTTCGCCGGTCACGACATAATAGACCATCTCGGCGATATTGGTTGCATGGTCGCCCATCCGCTCGAGGTTCTTCGCGACGAACAGCAGGTGCGCGCTTTCCGAAATATATTTCGGATTTTCCATCATGAAGGTGACGAGGGTGCGAAAGATGCTGTTGTAGAAATCATCGACATTCTTGTCGCGTACCGTCACCCGCACTGCGAGTTCGGCGTCGCGCGCTGCAAAGCTGTCGAGCGCGTCATGGACCAGTTCGGCGACGATCGACGACATCGACATCAAGAGCGGGATCGCCTCGATCGACCGGGTCTGGTCCATCAGCGCGACGCGCTTGGCGATGTTCTTGGCGTAATCGCCGATGCGTTCGACGACCGAGACGATTTTCAGCGCCGCGATCATCTCGCGCAGGTCGTCGGCCATCGGCGCGCGCAGCGCAATCGTCTGCACCGCCAGCTGCTCGACTTCGCTTTCCAGCGCGTCGATCTTCTTGTCGTCGCGCACCACTTGCGCCGCGAGGTCGAGGTCGCCCTTGTGGAGCGCGGTCATCGCCTGGAGCAGCGCCTGTTCGGCGCGGCCGCCCATCTCGCTGATCAGCCCGCGCAGGCGGTTGAGGTCTTCGTCGAAAGCCTTGACGGTGTGATCGTTGACTACTGCCATCTACTTCGTCCTTGTTCGATCGCTGGGCTTAGCCGTAGCGGCCGGTGATATAATCCTTGGTGCGTTCCTGCTTCGGGTTGG
>JAHJHL010000203.1 GCA_018823905.1 Alphaproteobacteria bacterium | reverse complement strand
GGCGCTAATTGTAGTTCTTCGGAATCAATCGCGCACCTTCGGGATCTCGCAAGCCAACCCCGATCGAGGCGCGTAGCGCGTCGCTTTCTGCGCTCGCCACCGGATAAGCGCAATAATCGGCGGCGTAGAAAGCGCTCGGCCGATGATTGCCCGACAGGCCGATCCCGCCAAAGGGTGCCGCCGATGAGGCGCCGTTGGTCGGGCGATTCCAGTTGATTACCCCGGCACGGGCGTTGGCCCAAAACTGGTCGTAGAGCTGCGGGGTGCCGCCGATCAGCGATGCCGACAGGCCAAACGCGGTGTTGTTCGCCTCGGCAATCGCGGCCTCGAACGTCTCGACGCGGACGACTTGTAGCAGCGGTCCGAACAGCTCGATGTCAGGGCGTTCGGGCATCGATGTCACGTCGATGATCCCGGGCGTCAGGAAGGGTCGCCCCGCAACCGGGCGCGTCATATGGCGGATCACCTGGCCGCCGTTCGACATCAGGATCAGGAAGCTTTCGGTCAGCCCGTCAGCGGCCTCATTGTCGATCACCGGCCCCATATAGGGCGCCGGGTCGGCGTGCGGATGATCGATGATCAGCCGGTTGGCGAGCGCCTTGACCTCTTCGATCAGCGCATCGGCGAGCGTGTCGCGGACGATCAGCCGCCGCGCATTGCTGCACCGCTGCCCGGCGCTCAGGAATGCCGACTGGACGACGATGATCGCCGCGGTTCGAATGTCGGCGGTGTCCCACACGACGATCGGATTGTTGCCGCCCATCTCCAGCGCCAGCATCTTGCCGGGCTGGCCCGCAAACTGGCGGTTGAGCACGAGCCCGGTGCGTGCCGAGCCGGTGAACAGCAGGCCGTCGATGCCTTCGTGCCCCGCCAGCGCCTTGCCGGTGTCGGGGCCGCCGACGATCAGCCGCAGCACTTCTTGCGGCACCCCCGCGCTGTGAAACAACTCGACCAGCTTGGCGCCGACCGCTGGCGTTTTTTCGGATGGTTTGAACAGCACCGAATTGCCCGCGATCAGCGCCGGAACAATATGGCCGTTCGGCAGATGGGCGGGGAAATTATACGGGCCGAGCACCGCCAGCGCGCCATGCGGTTTGTGGCGCACCGCGTTGCGCAGCCCCATCGCGCCCTCGATCCGGCGGTTCGGGGTGCGTTCGCCATAGGATTTCACCGAAACATCGACCTTGGCCACCACCGATTCGACCTCGGTGCGCGCTTCCCAGAGCGGCTTGCCGGTCTCGCGCGCGATCAGGTCGGCGAGCACTTCGCCCTCGGCCTTCACCCGGTCGGCAAAGCGGCGCAGCGTTTCGGTGCGGAAGGTGACGGCTTTGGACGCCCATTCGGGCCAGGCGGTCCGCGCGACGGCGACCTCGTCATCGACATTGCTGACCGCGCCGCGCCACAGTTCTTCACCGGTTGCGGGTTCGAAGGAAAGCAGGGTGTCACTCATGGTCGCCCCGGTCTTATCGGCGAAAGCCGGTGGCGGCAACCTGCGGTGCGGCATGGTGCGACGGATTACTTGCACCCTGTGGCGTGGTGGCGATAGACAGGTCGGCACATCGATAAGGGGAACGCGCCATTTTAGCGAAACAGGACAGCCGCCGCGACTGGTCCGACCAATATTGGTGGTCGGGCGATGGCGTGCGGCTGCATGCGCGCGTCTATGCGGGGCCGGAAGGGACCGAGACTGCGCCGCCGGTGCTGTGCATGCCGGGGCTTGCCCGCAACGCGCGCGATTTCGAGGCGCTGGCGCCGATTGTCGCGCGGCACCGCACGACGATTGTCATCGAATTCCGCGGTCGCGGCGAAAGCGCCTATGCCAAGGATCCGATGACCTATGTCCCGCTGACCTATGTGCAGGATGTCGTCGCGCTGCTCGACGAACTCGGCATTGCTCGCTTTGCGACGATCGGCACGTCGCTGGGCGGGCTGGTGTCGATGTTGATGGCAACGACGCTTCCCGGGCGGCTGGTCGGCGCGGTGCTCAACGATGTGGGGCCGGAGCTTCAGGCCAGCGGGCTCGAGCGAATTCGCGACTATATCGGGGCCGGGGGCAGCCAGCCGACATGGATGCACGCAGCGCGTGCCTTTTCCGAACTTAACGGCGCGATCTATCCGCATTATGCCATTCACGATTGGCTGCGGTTGACCAAGCGTACCCACCGGCTGACTCCCGAAGGACGGATCGTCACCGACTATGACAAACAGATCGCGGCGCCGCTGCGCGTCATGGGCGGCGAAGCGGCGTTCGATATGTGGCCGGTGTATCGCGCGCTCGGGACCGTGCCATTGCTGATCCTGCGCGGGCAGTTGTCAGACATTTTGGCGCAGTCGGCGGGAAAAAAAATGGTTGCTGAACTGCCGCATGCCAAACTGATCGAGGTGCAAGGCGTCGGCCACGCGCCGACGCTCGACGAGCCCGAAGCGGTCGCGGCGATCGACGCGTGGCTGGCGGAACTGCCGACCGCGTGACGGGTGTTTTACCGCCTGCGCGCCTGTTGCACCTCCATTCAAGCTTTTCGCTGGGGGGCAAGGAAGCGCGCGCGGTGCGGCTGATGAATTTGATGGGGCGCCGCGCGCGGCACACAATTCTGTCCGCGGTGCCAGACGCGATGGGCGCGCGCGATGCGATCGATTCCGCTATCGATGTCGAGTTTCCGGACAATGCGCCGCCGCTGCATGGCAAGCCGGGACTGGCGCGCTATCGCGACCTCGCCCACTATATGCAGCAGTTCGATCTGGTGCTGAGCTATAATTGGGGGTCGATGGATGGAGTGATGGCACACCGCGTGTTTGCGCCGTTTCGCGATCTGCCGCCGCTGATCCACCATGAAGATGGGTTCAACGAGGATGAGAGCGTTCGGCGCAACTGGAAACGCAACGGCTTTCGCCGCCTCGCGCTGCCGACTGCCGAGGCGCTGGTGGTGCCATCGACCTTGCTCGAACGGATCGCTGCCGACGAATGGCGCGCGCGGCGGCGCACCGTGCTGATCCGCAACGGCATCGACACCTCGGCATATCAAGCCAAGCCATCGGTCGCGATTCCGGGGTTCGCACGCCGCGAAGGCGAGGTTGTTATCGGCACCGTTGCGGGGCTGCGCAAGGTCAAGGATCTGCCGCGTCTTGTCCGTGCGGTCGCCACTTTGCCCGCGAACGTCCGGCTGGTCATCGTCGGGGAGGGGCCGGAGCGCTCCGCCATTGCCGCCGAAGCGGAGTCCTGCGGGATCGCCGACCGGCTGGTGATGCCGGGGTTCATGGCCGAACCCGCGCGCTGGATCGGCCATTTCGATCTGCTCGCGCTGTCGTCGCAGAGCGAGCAGGCGCCGATTGCGGTGATCGAGGCGATGGCGGCGGGCTTGCCGGTGGTCAGTCCCGATGTCGGCGATGTCGCCGCGATGGTCGCCCCCGATAACCGGCACCTTATCGCGGCCGAAGAAACAGGCTTTCGCGCCGCATTGGCCCAACTGACCGCCGATTCCGACCTGCGCGCGCGGATCGGTGCCGCGAACCGGCGCATAGCTGCCGAGCGTTTCGACGCATCGGCGATGGTCGCGGCGTATGAAAATCTCTATGGTCGGGCGCTCAAGGGCCGCCGCCTCTTTGCGGGCTAGCGAACCGCGGAACCATTGACTTTCGCCGCGCGCTTCCGCTTACGGAACCGGTACGGGGACTGGCTGAAAAGTGCACGGCCGGTGGAGAGAAAGAGATTTAGAATGTTCAAAGGATTGAAGCCCATCCTTTACGGCGGACGCGAAGTCTGGCCGTTGGTCGAGGGCGGCAAGGGCGTGTCGGCGACCAACCATATGTCGAGCGGCGCCTGGGCCGCGGCAGGCGGCATCGGCACCGTGTCGGCGGTCAACGCCGACAGTTATGACGCCGAGGGCAAGATCGTCCCGCAGGTTTACAAGTCGCTGACCCGCAAGGAACGCCACGAGGAACTGATCCACTATGGCGTCGAGGGCGCCGTCGCGCAGGTCGAACGCGCCTATGAGGTGTCGGGCGGCAAGGGCGCGATCAACATCAACGTGCTGTGGGAAATGGGCGGTGCGCAGCAGATTCTCGAGGGTGTGCTGGCGCGGACGAAGGGCATGGTCGCGGGGGTCACCTGCGGTGCCGGGATGCCGTACAAGCTCAGTGAAATCGCCGAGCGCCACAATGTCATGTATCTGCCGATCATCAGCTCGGCGCGCGCCTTTCGCGCGCTGTGGAAGCGCGCGTACCACAAGGTGCCGCATCTGCTGGGCGCGGTGGTGTATGAGGATCCTTGGCTCGCGGGCGGCCACAACGGCCTGTCGAACGCCGAAGATCCGCTGGTCCCGCAGGATCCGTATCCGCGCGTGAAAGCGCTGCGCGACGTCATGACGGCGGAGGGGATTGCCGACTCTGTACCGATCGTGATGGCGGGCGGCGTCTGGTATCTGCGCGACTGGGAAAACTGGATCGACAACCCCGAACTGGGCCAGATCGTTTTCCAGTACGGCACCCGCCCGCTGCTGACCGAAGAAAGCCCGATCCCGCAGGCGTGGAAGGATCGCCTCCGCACCCTCGACGATGGCGACGTGCTGCTCCACCGCTTTTCACCCACCGGCTTTTATTCGAGCGCGGTCCGCACCCCCTTCCTGCGCGATCTCGAGGCGCGCTCGGAGCGCCAGATTCCCTATTCGAAGCAGGAAGCGGGCGATCATATCGTCCAGCTCGACGTCGGGGTGAAGGGCAAGAATTTCTGGGTCACCCCCCACGACCGCGCGCGCGCGCGCGACTGGGCGGCCGAAGGTTACACCGAGGCGCTGAAGACCCCCGACAACACGGTGGTGTTTGTCACCGAAGCCGACAAGGCAGTAATCCGCAAGGACCAGACCGATTGCATGGGCTGCCTGTCGCATTGCGGCTTTTCGTCGTGGAAAGACCATGACGATTACACCACCGGCTACCTCGCCGACCCGCGCAGCTTCTGTATCCAGAAGACGCTGCAAGACATCGCGCACGGCGGTGATCCCGAACAAAATCTGATGTTTGCCGGCCATGCCGCATTCAATTTCAAGACCGACCCCTTTTATTCGAACAACTTCACGCCGACGGTGAAGCAGCTCGTCGATCGGATTTTGACGGGGGATTGATGCGCATCGCCCCCCGCGGCGGTGGCGGTTACCCTATCCGGTACGGGACCACGTCACGCCGGTCGGGATCGACCAAAATCGGTCGGTCGCTCGGCGGAAAGGCGCGCTGGTCGCAATCGTCGCGCGGGCAGATGCGGCACGACAGCCCGATGCGTGTCGCCGCCTGCGGTGCGGTGACGTCGACCCCGTCGGCATAGACGAAATCGCCCGCATATTGCGCCTCGCAGCCCAAGGCGACGGCATAGCGGCGCGGACTGCGCGCATAGCTGCCCGACGGTTTGACCAGCCCCTTCGCCATCGACACATAGCGCAGGCCATCGGGCGTTTCGGCGAGCTGGAACAATATGCGGTCGGGGATCGCGGCGGCTTCATGGACGATCCATAGCGGGCAGGCGCCGCCGAAGCGCGCGAATTGTAGCCGCGTCGCGCTGTGCCGCTTGGTGATATTGCCCGCCATATCGACCCGGCAGAAGAACATCGGAATGCCGCGTGCGCCGGGGCGCTGGAGCGTCGAGAGACGGTGGCAGGCCTGCTCGAAGCTGACCCCATAGTCCATGCGCAGGCGGTCGATGTCGTGACGCACCGCGCGCGCGCTGGCGCGGAACGGGGCGTAGGGCATAAGGACCGCGCCTGCGGCATAGTTGGCGAGGCCGACGTGCAGGAGCTGGCGGGCCGCCGCGGTGCGCAGCGGCGAGGCTTCGACCACCGCCGCAATCTCGCGCGCCAAGGCTAGCGCTGCGAGCTGGTGCGCGAGCTGAAAACGGCGGCTTTCGGCGGGCTGCGACGGATCGATCACCAGATGGCGCATCGTGGCGTCGAAATCGCGCAGGCTCTGCGTCTGGGTGTAAACGATCGAGATGCCGAGCGCATCGCGCAGCCGCCTTTCGATCGTCTCGATCGCGGGCGAGGGGTCTTTGCCGCGCAGCTGCCCCGCCAGCGTTTCGGCGGCGCGGTCGATGCTGTCGACATAATTGCCCGCATCGTGGAACCAGTCGCGCACTTCCTCCCACGGCAGGCGGCTGCCCTCGGCCGTGCCGCCGGTCAGCGCCTCGTCGATGATCTGGAGGCGTTGTCCGGCGCGGCGATAGGCGGCGTGGAGCGCGACGAACTGGTCGGCGAGCTGCGGCTGTTGCAGCGCGGCGCGCTCGAGCTGTTCGGGAGGCAACGGCGCGGCGGCGAACAGCGGGTCGGCGGCGGCCTCGCGGAGCGCGCCCGCGCGGCGATCGCCCGCGTCGGCGGCGACTTCTTCCCATTCGAGCGGGAACAGCTTTTGCAAGCGGTCGAGGAGGGCGGGGGTCAGCGGGCGGTCGTCATGCTCGATCTGGCTGAGGTAGGATGTGGAGATGGCCAGCGCGGCGGCGAAGTCGGCCTGTTTGATGCCGCGGTCCTGGCGCAGGTTTTTGAGGCGCGTTCCGGCGAAGATGCGGTTGCGGGACATGGCGTTCTCCTCCTCTCCCCCTGCGGGAGAGGATATGGAGGCTTGGCGGCGCAGCCGCTTAGCCAGAGTTGGAGAGGGGTTGGGCGTCAGCCCCCTCTCAAGACTTGCTAGGCGGCAAGCCGCCAAGCCAAGTCTTTCTCTCCCGCAAGGGGAGAGAGACGTTCTACTTTGCAAACTATCACTTTGCAACTTTGCAAATTCGCATTTGCTTGCACCGCTCTAAGCAGGCAAATGACGCTTTGAAGTGCGTTGGGAGAGCCGAATGTCCGCCAATATCGCCGAAATGGAACGCCGCCGTGCTGCCGCCGCTCTGGGCGGCGGGCAGAAGCGTATCGATGCGCAGCATAGCAAGGGCAAACTGACCGCGCGCGAACGGCTCGACGTGCTGCTCGACGAGGGGTCGTTCGAAGAGCTCGACACCTATGTCGAGCATAATTGCACCGATTTCGGGATGCAGGATCAGATCATCCCCGGCGACGGGATCGTCACCGGATCGGGCACGATCAACGGCCGTCTGGTCTATGTTTTCAGCCAGGATTTCACCGTCTTTGGCGGATCGCTGTCGGAGCGACACGCACAGAAGATGATGAAAGTCATGGACAATGCGATGAAGGTCGGCGCGCCGATCATCGGGATCAACGACAGCGGCGGCGCGCGCATTCAGGAGGGCGTCGCGTCGCTGGGCGGCTATGCCGAAGTGTTCCAGCGCAACGTGCTGGCATCGGGCGTCGTGCCGCAGATCAGCCTGATCATGGGACCGTGCGCGGGCGGCGCGGTTTACTCGCCGGCGATGACCGACTTCATCTTCATGGTGAAGGACAGCAGTTACATGTTCGTGACCGGCCCCGATGTGGTCAAGACGGTGACCAACGAGGTGGTGACGCAGGAAGAACTGGGCGGCGCGATCACCCACACGACCAAAAGCTCGGTCGCCGACATCGCATTCGAAAATGACATCGAGGCGCTGCTCGCGACGCGCGATTTCTTTGACTATCTGCCCGAGAACAACCGCAGCGGGGTGCCGGTGCGCCCGACGAGCGACCCGTTCGACCGCGCCGAACCCAGCCTCGACACGCTGATCCCGCCCAATGCGAACCAGCCCTATGACATGCACGAGCTGATCCGCAAAACGGTCGATGAGGGCGATTTCTTCGAGGTGCAGCCGGCGCATGCGGGCAACATCATTTGCGGTTTCGGGCGCATCGAGGGACGCACGATCGGCATCGTCGCAAACCAGCCGCTGGTGCTCGCGGGGGTGCTCGACATCAATTCGTCGAAGAAGGCGGCGAGATTTGTGCGGTTTTGCGATGCGTTCGAAATCCCGATCATCACCTTCGTCGACGTCCCCGGCTTCCTGCCCGGCACCGCGCAGGAGTTTAACGGCATCATCAAGCATGGCGCGAAATTGCTTTTCGCCTATGCCGAGGCGACGGTGCCCAAGATTACGGTGATCACGCGCAAAGCCTATGGCGGCGCCTATGACGTGATGGCGTCAAAGCATCTGCGCGGCGATTTGAACTACGCCTGGCCGACCGCTGAGATCGCGGTGATGGGCGCGAAGGGCGCGGTCGAGATCATCTTTCGCAGCGACATCGGCGACCCCGAAAAGATCGCGCAGCGCACGAAGGAATATGAGGATCGCTTCGCCAACCCGTTCGTCGCGGCGTCGCGCGGGTATATCGACGAGGTCATCCATCCGCATAATACGCGCAAGCGGATCGCGCTGGGGCTGCGGAAGCTGCGGAACAAGCAG
>JAHJHL010000202.1 GCA_018823905.1 Alphaproteobacteria bacterium | reverse complement strand
CGCCTCATAGACAAAGACCTGCGCGGTCGGATGCGCCTTCGCGATCAGCGCCTCGACGCCGTCCATCGGGATGCCGCTGTCGAATCGCCCGAAATGGGCGATCGCCGCGCAGGCGGGCGCCTGATCCTTGAACATCGTCGGCACCAGACTGCCGTAATAGGCGCTGGCTGCGGCAAGGTCGGGGCTGATCTGCGCCATCCGCCACGCGACCGATCCGCCATAGCAATAGCCGGTGATGAAGACCGGCCCTTTCATTTTGAGCGCGTCGATGCACGTCTGCGCATCCTTCAGGCTCTGCTCAAACGGGTGTAGCTCGCGCGCCAGCTGTACCGCGCGTTCGAACTGCGGCCCCGAATAGTCGCTCTCGAACCCCGGATGCTCGCGGTCGAACAGGGCGGGGGACAGCACCTCATAGCCGTCGACGGCATAATCGTCGCACAGCTCGCGGATATGCTCGGTGACCCCGAAAATTTCCTGCACCAGCACCAGCCCGCCGCGGCGTTCGCCGTCGGGTTGCGCATGATAGACCGAAATCTCGGCACCATCGTCCATCGTCATCCGAATCATCTCGCCCACAGGCTTCCCCCTCTTCCGTTCGACCCCGGACTTGATCCGGGGTTGTCGAAGCACCATCCATATTTTGTCCGTATTTGAAGAAAGAACGACCCTTCGACAAGCTCAGCACGAACGGATGAGGGGTAAACGGCTTTGGGCGAGATGATTCGGATGACGATGGACGATGGCGCCGAGATCGCGGTTTATCACGCGCAGCCTGAAGGCGAGCGTCGCGGGGGGGTGGTGCTGATCCAGGAAATCTTCGGGGTCACCGACCATATCCGCGAGCTGTGCGACGAATATGCCGCCGACGGCTTTGAAGTGCTCTCCCCCGCTTTGTTCGACCGCGAGCATCCGGGGTTCGAGAGCGACTATTCGGGGCCGCAGTTCGAGCGCGCGGTGCAGCTGGCGCGCGAGCTGCACCCGTTCGAGCAGAGCCTGATGGATGCTCAGACGTGCATCGATGCGCTCAAAAGCAATGGCCCGGTGTTCATCACCGGCTTTTGCTACGGCGGCTCGGTCGCGTGGCGGATGGCGCAGATCAGCCCCGATGTCGCCGCGGCCAGCGCCTATTATGGCAGCCTGGTGCCGACGATGTTCAAGGACGAGGCGCCGCGCTGCGCCGCGATCGCCCATTTCGGGCGCTTCGATGGCGGCATCCCGATGGAGGGGGTCGAGGCGCTGATCGCGCAGGAGCATCCGACCGCGCAGATCTTCGTTTACGAGGCGGGCCATGGTTTCAACAGCGACCGGCGCAAGGATTATCATGAGCCGAGCGCCGAGCTGGCGCGCGAGCGGACCTTGATGCTGTTCAAGGCGTGCGGGGGGTGAGCTTCGCCAAGCTTGGTCTGTTCCTCCTCGTTTTTGTCGTCGCGGCGACGGCGCTGCTTTACACGCAGCAACGGCGGCTGATCTTTCCGGCGCCGAGCCAATATCCGCAGGCGGCGCCGCCGGGTTTCCGGCTCGTCCACACGCAGGCCGACGACGGGCTGCGCCTCACTGCCTTCCACCGACCCGCAGCACCCGGCAAAAAGACGATCCTCTTCTTTCACGGCAACGGCGACAATCTGCTCGGCGCGATCGAGGCGACGCGTGGGCTCGCGGCGAACGGCAACGGGCTGCTGCTCGTCGAATATCGCGGCTATGGCGGCAACCCCGGATCGCCGGGCGAGGCAGGGCTGTACCGCGATGGCGACGCGGCGATGCGCTGGCTGGCGGCGGAGCGTGTCGCGGCGCGCGATGTCATTGTCGTTGGCAATTCGATCGGATCGGGACCGGCGACCGAAATGGCGCTGCGTCATGATGTTGCCGCGTTGATGCTCGTATCGGGCTTTTCCAGCCTGCCCGATGTCGTGGGGGAAGCGATGCCTTTCGTCCCGCGCTGGCTGGCGCGCGACCGCTTCGACAATGTCGGCAAGCTGGCACGAGTGCGGGCGCCGGTGTTCCTGATGCACGGCGACGCCGATACGCTGGTCAAGCCCGCGAACCTGGCGCGGCTGCGAAGCGCGCGGCCCGATGCGACGGCGGTTCTGGTGCCGGGGGCGGGGCATGAGCTAGCCTACACCGCGGCGGCGCAGGCGATTCTGCAGCAATGGGTCGCCCAGATACCCTGACCTGCTATTTGTCTGCTGCGGCAGCTCCGCTGGCTGGCTGGCAGCGATAGACCAGCCGCTCGTTCGGGCTGGCGGGCAGCGCGCTGCGGATCGCGTCCTGTTGTGCGGCGAGGCCTGCGAGCGCGTCGGGGTCGGCAGTGCAGCCCTTGACCGTCGCCCCGGCGCGGATTTCGCGCGCCTTGGTCATCGCTTCGGCATCGAGCAGATAGCGGTCGACGCGATAGTCGCGCCCGGTCGAATCGATTGACGCCACGGTGACCGTGGCTTCCTCATTGGGGACCAGGATGCGCTGCCAGCGGTCGTCGGCGCCCTTGGTATATTGGGTGCGGTCGTTGACGCAGCCGCCTGCGCCGATCGTCACCGGTACGTCGGTGGTCGCCGACACGGTGATGCGGCTGCGATCGGTGCGGATCGTGCAGAGGAAATTGCCCTCGGCCAGCTTGGGTTCGGTCGAAGCGGGCGGCGGCGTGCCGTCCGCCGCAAGCTCGGCGCGTGCGTCGGGGCGGGTGACGAACAGAATGGCGGCGCCGAGCATCAGCACCGCGCCGGCTCCGCCCGCGATCTTCGCATTGCGCATATTCTGCTGGCTATAGAAAAGCAGCCCGGCGCCCGCGGCCAGCGCGCCGATCACGAACAGCACCCCGGCCAGCGCGATGCGGTTCTCGCGCGATGCCAAGGCTTCCTCCTCGGCGCGCGCCTGTTTGAGGTCGCGGTCGAGCTGTGCGGCGGCGTTCTTCGCGGCATTGGCCTCGGCGCTGGCGCGCGATTCGGCGTCCATCGCGGCACGATCGCGCGCATCGGCTTCGGCGAGCGACAGGCACGGCGTGCCGACGCTGGCGTATTGCTGGTTCGCGTCGGTCAGGAACCGGGTGAGTTCGCGCGCCGAAATCGCAAAGGCAAAGGGCGAATCGCCGTCGTCGGCGCGGGTGATCGCGGTGTTGATCCCGGTGATCCGGCCGCACGCATCGACCAGGGGGCCGCCCGAATTGCCGCGCGAAATCTTCGCGGTGTGGATCAGCATCGCGACGCCGTCGACGCTTTGGGTGTTCGACAGATTGCCTTCGCTGCGCGTCGGGGTGCGCGGGGTGATGTAGTCGTTGGCGCTGCGCGCGGTGGCGAGATCGACATTGCCCGGATAGCCGAGCGCGACGATATCGGCGCCCGATTCGAGCGGGCCGGTGTAGATGGCGGCGGCGGGCAGGCGCGCCTCGGTGATTTCAATGAGCGCTAGATCGCGCGCCGTGTCGATCGCGATCAGCTTGGCGGCATAGCTTTTCTGCCCCTCCGACGGGACGACGCCGAGCGCGACATTGTTCGGATACTTCACCGCCGATTCGACGACATGCGCGTTGGTGACGATGCGCGTCGGCGAGATGGCGATGCCGCTGCCATGCCCGAACCCGACCACCTCGCCGTCGACCATCGCGACGGTGACGACGCGCACAACGCTGCGCGACGCGGCGCTGATGTCGTCGGCGGCGTGCGCAGGCAGGATGAGGGCGAAGAGGGCGATCAGCAGGGGGAGGAGGCGGGTCATGGCGCGGAACCTAGCCGCTCGGGCTGCGAAGGCAAGCGGGGCTAGGATCCTGGTCCTAGATATACGGTCCCCACATGATCATCCATGCCCCGCCGCTGCCGACGAGGATGATCAGGCCGCAGACCAGCAGCAGCGCCGCGACCGCTTTGCGCGCCGCGGGGGTGCCGCGGGCGCCGGTGCGCAGATAGAGTTCGGCGATCGCCAACGGGATCAGCGAATTGGCAAAGGCGAGGAAGATATCGAACGGGCCGTCGAGCGCCTTGCCGATCCCGGCGCCGCCTGTCGCCATCCCCCACGCCATATAACCGACGCGCATGAACCACACCGCGCTGGCGACCGCGAACAGCCGGATCGCCCAGCGGCGATGATCGACGAACTGGCGGTGGCGGGCGGCCTGCCAGGCGAGCGCGGCGAACCCGACAATCAGCAACGCGTCGAGGGTGATGCCGAAGGCGCCCGCGAGCGCAAGCCAGCTGCCGCGCCCCCAGGTCATCCACAAGCCGCCGAGCGCGAGGGTCAGCGCGCTGAGCATATACAGCCGCCCGTTCCAGCGGTGCAGCGCGGGCCAGCGGCTGCGGATCGCCGGGACCAGCTGGACCAGCCCGCCAAAGGTGATGACCGCCGCCATCAGCACATGGACGGCAAAGAAGATATTGCCCGCGGTGTCGCCCGCGACATAGCCGGTGATGATCGGTTTGTCGTTCCAGCCGGCGAAATTGCCGCTCAGCGTGCGCGAATAATAATAGAGCAGGATGAACGCGACGAACAGCAGCTGCCCCGCCGCGATGGTCAGGTAGCAAAAGGTCGCGGCGCGGCCGAGCCAGTCGGTGCGGCGCGCGGGCTTTGCCGCGGTGATCGATGCGTCGGTGGTGGCCACGGCCCAACTCCCCATTTCAGGCGGTCTTCATGCGCTGCACTCATAGGTGAGTCAATGATATAATACAGTAACACACCTATCGGCAAAGGTTTGACCGCAAGCATCGGGACGCAGTGCGATGGCTGTCGCGGCATAGGGGGCCGACAGTCAGAAAGGACGATGCCATGACCTACCAGATTCACGGGCTCAGCCCAGACCGCTTTGCCCCGCTGTTCGCGATGGACGAGACCGAACTCGCCGCGATCAACGCGCGCCGCGTTACGGCAACCGCCGACATGGGCTTTCCGTGCCGGATCAGCTTGCAGGATGCGCGCGCGGGGGAGGAGCTGATCCTGCTCCACCATGTCAGCCACGATGTCGAAACGCCGTATCGCAGCGCCTATGCGATCTATGTCCGGCCGGGCGTCGATGCCGCAAGCTACCGCGACGAACTGCCGCCGGTGTTCGCGGGGCGGCCGATCGCGCTGCGCGCTTTCGACGCGGTGGGGATGCTGCAAACCGCACGGCTCGCGGGGTCGGGCGAGGCTGATAGCGCGATCCGCGACCTGTTCGCCGACGCCGGCATATCCTATATCGACGCGCACAACGCCGCGCATGGCTGTTTCGCGGCGCGGATCGAAAGGGATGGGGCATGAGCGCCGCCGAGATCATGACCGACGATGCGCGCTGGGCGGCGGTGCTGCGCCGCGACCGCGCGCTCGACGGGCGGTTCGTCACCGGGGTGCTGACCACGGGCATTTATTGCCGACCGAGCTGCGCCGCGCGCCATCCCTTGCGCGACAATGTCCGCTTCTTCGCCGATGGCGCGGCGGCGCGCGCGACCGGGCTGCGCCCCTGCAAGCGCTGCCTGCCTGACGATGTCGCGCGCGACGAGGGCGCAGTGCTGGCGGCGATCCACGCGATCAAGGCGAGCGAGGAGCCGCTGGCGCTCGCCGATCTGGCCGCGCGCACCGGCTATTCGCCGACGCATTTCCAGCGCGTTTTTACCCGCCACACCGGCTTGTCGCCCGCCGCCTACGCCCGCGCGCTGCGCGAGGAACGCGCGCGGCAGGCGCTGAGCGAGGGCGCGCGAGTGACCGATGCGATTTACGACGCGGGCTTTTCGGGGCCATCGCGTTTTTATGAGAATATGGAGGGACGGATGGGAATGACGGCATCGGCGTGGGTGAATGGCGGCAAGGGCGTCGAAATTCATTGGGCCGTCGTGCCGACCAGTCTGGGTGACATGCTTGTCGCCGCGACCGACAAGGGCGTCTGCCGCCTGTCGTTCGCTGAAGGCCGCGCTGCGCTGGAGGAACGCTTCCCTGCCGCCGATCTGGTCGAGGGCGGTGATGAATTTGCGGCGCTGCTGAAACAGGTCGTCGCCGCGGTCGAAGCCCCCACCGACGGCTTCGATCATATCCCGATCGACGTGAAAGGCACTGCCTTCCAGGAAGCGGTGTGGCGCGAGCTCAGGAAAATCCCGGCGGGCGAGACGCGCAGCTACGCCGATATTGCCGCGGCGGTCGGCAAGCCCAAGGCGGTGCGCGCCGCAGGCAGCGCCAATGGCGCGAACAATGTCGCGGTGCTGATCCCGTGCCACCGCGTGGTGCGCAGCGACGGGACGCTTGGCGGTTATGCTTACGGTCTGCCGATCAAGGACGAGCTGCTACGCCGCGAGGGCGCGTCGGGGCAGCGCCGCCTCGATGATTTTTGAGGAGCGGACGATGACCAGCAAGGAAGCAGCCATCGCCGTCTGGCGCGCCTTTGGCAGCCGCGATGCCGACCAGATTCGCGCCGTTCTGACCGACGATGCCGAGTGGCTGGCACCCCCCGCCAACGCCACCGCGGTGGCGCTCGGCGTGACGCATCACATGGTCGGTCCCGACGCGATCATCGGGTTCATGCTCGAAGATTTCCGGCGACTGTTCCCGCACGGGATGCAGGTGGATCCGATTTCGGTCACCGCCGAAGGCGAGCGCGTCATATTCGAGCAACGCCAGCGCGCAACGCTCGCCAATGGTAGCGCCTATGCGCTCGATTATGTTTTCATCTTCGAGATGGCGGGGACACGCGTCCGGCGTATCCGCGAATATATGGACACAAAAAGCGGCTATGATCAGGTCTTTGGCACGGTCGAGCCGGGCCAGATCGTTTAGCGGAGAATGGAGTTTGGGTATGAAGGATAAGATTCGCGACTTTGCGGCGCTGCATGTCCCCGGCGACCCGCTAATCCTCGTTAACATCTGGGATGCGGGGAGCGCAAAGGCGGTCGCGGCGGCGGGCGCCAAAGCGATCGCGACGGGCAGCTGGGGCGTCGCATCGGCGCAGGGATCGTCGGACGGCGAGAATTTTCCGCTCGGCGAGGCGCTGGCCAATCTGACGCGCATCCTGACCGTCACCGACCTGCCGGTGACGATCGACATGGAGGCGGGCTATGGCGACGATCCCGCCGCCGTCGGCGCATCGGTGGCGCAGGCGCGCGACGCGGGCGCGGCGGGGATCAATATGGAGGACCGGCTGCCCGGCCAGACCGCGCTGTTGGCGCCTGCCGAAGCGGCGAAGCGCTACCGCTCCGCCGCCGACACCGGCATCTTCGTCAACGCGCGCTGCGACCTGTTCCTGGGACGCGATGTCGCGGCGGACGGCGACGCGCTGGTCGCCGCGACACTCGAACGCGCGCACGCCTATGCCGACGCGGGCGCGGGGTCGCTGTTCGTCCCCTTCCTGCTCGACCCCAAATGCATCGCCGCAATCTGTGACGGCTCACCGCTGCCGGTGAACATCCTGCGCGGCAAGGGCGGGCCGACGCACAAAGAACTGGCGAACCTCGGCGTCGCGCGGATCAGCCATGGGCATCAGCCGTGGGCGGCGGCGATGGCGTGGCTCACCGCGCAGGCGCAGCAAGTCTTGAGCGGCGCCGAACCCGATTATTGACGGTCAGTTGGCGGCGGCCCCACCGGCGGCGTTGCTTTCCTTTGCGGTGCCGCCGGAGCGCTGGTTGCGCATCGTCTCCAGCCGCGCGAGGATCGCTTCGCCCTGGCCATTGTCGTGCGGGTCGAACGCCACCGTTTTGGCGAGCCGGATCGCCGGATCGAACTGGCCCTGGTTCGCGAGCGAAAAGGCATAGGCGATGCGCATTTCGATATTTTCCGGGGTCAGCGCGAACGCGCGTTCCAGCGCCTTGATCGCCATGTCACTCGGCCGCTTTCCTTCGGCCAGAAAACTGTCGAAATAGGCGTAGAGCGGCACCGCATCGTCGGGGTCGGTGCGGTTGGCGAGCTGGATCGGTCGCCGCGCCTCGCGCCACGCCGCGGGATCGGTCTCGCCCTTGTCGTGCAGATCGAAAATCTTGATCCGACCGAGCAGGACATTGGCGCGAACATGATCGGGTTTTGCCGCCAGCACCTTGTCGACCGCGGCACGCGCCGCTGCCATATCGCGCGTCTCGCGGTCCATGTCCCATTCGGCGGCGGCCAGCTCGAACTGGAGATCGGGATTGTCGGGAAACTTGGCCGCCAAGGCGCGCAACGCGTCGCGCGCCTTGGTCATCCGCACCTTGTCGCCGCCGGCGTTGAGCCGCTCCAGTCGCGCCATGATCACCACATCTTCGTCGGCAGACAGCGGAGCAATGCGAATGTCGGTCGGCACCGGGATCGGGTCGCGCGTGGTGCGGTACGACAGTCGCGCCTCGACATAGCGATTGAGCTCCTTGTCGAGCTGGTCAAGATCGCCGAACGCGTCGGCGGCGGCCTGCCGCGGTTCGGTCCCGGCGTTGATCGCGTTGGTATAGGCGTTGACCTGCTCGCTGCGCACCGCATTGTGGAAGAGCATGTGGGTGAGCAGCCATGACCGGCCGTAATAGGTGTCGGTCTGCCCCAGATTGCGCATCGCACTCGGCGGCTCGAACAGGACGCGTTCGACCGGCATCTTGGGCAGCATCAACAGGCCATAGGCGCGGCGATAGACGGGCTGGCCGATCATCGCGCGACCGTCCTTGTCGAAATCGACGGTCGAATAATATTCGGCAAAGCCCTCGATAAACCAGCCAGGAAAGGCGGCGCGCAAATGGCGTTTCATGAAATGATGGCTATATTCATGGAACAGCATCTGCTGCGCCGATGAAGTCCCCCGGACATTGGCGTCCTTTTGGCGGTGCGACATCGCAAAGGCGCCATCGCGGCCGTGCCGATAGAAGCCGACAATCGGCGCCTTGCGCGATCCGGTTGCCAGTTCGGCAACATCGTCGCCCGATGGGAGCAGATAGATCGGAAGCCGACTTTCCTCGCCCTGCTGCGCGACGTTGAACACAACGCGCAACGTGGTGTCGAAGCGTTGGAGGTTGGCGGCAAATTCGCGGAGCTGCTTTTCGTTGCTCTCGCTATAGATGATGAAGCTTTCGGTATCGGCGCGGAGCCATTTGGCGTGCGCGGGGCTGACCATCGCGGCCAGCGTCACAGCGATCGAAATCAGGCGAATCCTTTGCATGCCGCTGCTCCCCGGTGTGGCATCTTGCCTCTTTGCTGCCAGCGCTTCGGGTTCCAGTAAAGGCCTGTCAGACCTATACAAAGCTATATGGATCAATATCTATCGCCAGCCGTGCCTTGCTGGGCCAGTCGATGCTGGCGACCCAGTCGCGGATCGTGCCTTGCAGGTCGAAACTGCGCGGCGCGTGGAGGAGCAGGCGGAAGCGGTGACGGCCGCGGAGCATCGCGAGCGGGGCGGGGGCGGGACCATAGACCGCGAGCCCCTCGGCGACCGGCGCTTTTGCCCCCAGCCGCTGCGCGACGCCGCGCGCGACCTCAATGTCTTCCGACGAGATGACGAGCGCGGCGAAGCGGCCGTAGGGCGGCGCGCCCGCCTGTTTCCTTGCCGCGGCCTCGGCGGCGTAGAAACCGTCGCGGTCGTTCGCGACGAGCGCGGCCATGACAGGAGCGTCGGGGACGCGGGTCTGAATCAGCACCTCGCCGGGCTTGACCCCGCGCCCTGCGCGCCCCGCGACCTGCGCGATCTGCTGAAAGGTGCGCTCCGACGCGCGCAGATCGCCGCCGTCGAGGCCGAGGTCGGCATCGACGACGCCGACGAGCGTGAGATTGGGGAAATGATAGCCCTTGGTGACGAGCTGGGTGCCGATGATGATGTCGACCAGTCCGCCCTCGACATTGTCGACGAATTCAGCAGCTTTCGCGGGCGACCATAAGGTGTCGCTGGTGACGATGGCCACGCGCGCCGCGGGAAAGCGCAGCGCGATCTCGTCGGCGACGCGCTCGACCCCGGGGCCGCAGGCGACGAGGCTGTCCTCATCCTCGCACTCGGGGCAGAGGCGCGGCGGCGGCATGACATGGCCGCAATGATGGCAGGCGAGACGGTGGACGAGGCGGTGCTCGACCATCCACGCGGTGCAATTGGGGCACTGGATGCGGTGGCCGCAGGTGCGGCACAGGGTCAGCGGCGCGAAGCCGCGGCGATTAAGGAACAACAGGCTCTGCTCGCCCTTGGCCAAGCGGTCGGCGAGGGCATCGACGAGCGGCGGCGCAAGCCAGCGGCCGCGGTCGGGCGGGTCGCTGCGCATGTCGATTGCCGCCAGATCGGGCAGCGTCGCGCCGCCGAAGCGCGCGGGCAGGACGATATGACGGTAGCGCCCCGCCTCGACCATCGCGAGGCTTTCGAGCGCGGGGGTGGCGCTGGCGAGGATGACGGGCAATCCCTCGAAATGCCCGCGCATTACCGCAACGTCGCGCGCGTGATAATGGACGCCGTCTTCCTGCTTGAAGCTCGTCTCATGTGCCTCGTCGACGACGATCACGCCGAGCCGGGCATAGGGCAGGAACAGCGCCGAGCGCGCGCCGACGACGATCTTTGCCTCGCCGCTGGCGATCGCGTGCCAGGCGCGGCGACGCTCGGTCGAGCGGAGGCCCGAGTGCCAGGCGACGGGTTCGCAGCCGAAGCGCGCGGCGAAGCGCGTCAGCATCGGTTCGGTCAGCGCGATTTCGGGGAGGAGGACGAGCGCCTGTTTCCCGGCGTCGATCGCGGCGGCGATCGCCTCCATATAGACTTCGGTCTTGCCCGATCCGGTGACGCCGTCGAGCAGCAAGGTTTCGAATTTTTCGGCGGCGACGGCGGTGGTCAGTTGCGCGGCGGCGGCGGTCTGTTCGGCGGACAGGTCGGGCGGGGCGAAGGCGGGGTTGGGTTGGGGGTAGGGCTGGTCCGCCGATACGGTCACAGCTTCGAGCGCGCCGGTGGTCACGAGACCGCGGATCACCGCCTCGCTGACCTCGGCCAGCGCGGCGAGTTCGCGCACCATGCCTTGCCGGTCGCCGATCTTTTCGAGCGCGACGGTGCGTTGCGGGGTCATGCGGGCGGGGAGTTCGCCGGTGGCGCGATATTCGACGATCGGGCGCTTGGCGTCGGCAAAGGCGACCCCCGGCAGCACCATGCGCAGCACCGATCCCGGCGGCGCGAGATAATAGTCGCTGGTCCATTCGACCAAGCGGCGCAGCGGCGCCGCGATCGGGGGGACGGCGACGACTTCGTAAAGGTTGCGCAGCCGGTTGTCGCCGACCGCATCGGGCGCGCCGAAGCTGGCATCCTCCCACACCACCCCGCCCATC
This sequence comes from Alphaproteobacteria bacterium, assembly GCA_018823905.1. Taxonomy (GTDB): domain Bacteria; phylum Pseudomonadota; class Alphaproteobacteria; order Sphingomonadales; family Sphingomonadaceae; genus Sphingopyxis. The sequence continues at coordinate 13,625 of JAHJHL010000202.1, read as the reverse complement.
CGCCGCGGGCCGAGCGGGGCGATGACGACGCTGCCGAGCGGCGCTTCGCACCCCTGCGGGACGCGATAGTCGAGCGGGCCGAGGGCGGCGGTGAGGAGAAGAACGCGGGCGCGGGTCATGGATGGGGGAGGATATAGGGTGGCGCGTGAAATAGGAAAGCGCGCTAAACCTCGCCCAGCCGATACCCGATCCCGGGTTCGTTGCGGATCAGGGTCGGCGCTGACGGATCAGCCTCCAGCTTCAGCCGCAGCGCGCGTACCACGACGCGCAAATAATCGCTGTCGCCGACATGCGCCGGTCCCCAAACGCGGCGCAGCAGGTCGGCGTGGGTGACAAGGCGGCCGCCCGCGCCGATCAGCACTTCCATCACTGCAAACTCGCGCGGGGTCAGCGCGACCTGTTTACCCCCCAGCCGCAAGTCATGGCGCGCCGGGTCGATTGCGAGCGCGCCATGGCGCAGCACCCCATCGACTGCGATCGCGCGCCCGGCGCGGCGCAGCGCCGCGCGCAATCGCGCGAGCAGTTCGTCGCCGTCGAAAGGCTTGGTAACATAATCGTCGGCGCCCAGGTCTAGCGTCGCGATCTTGTCGCTGGTCGCATCGCGCGCCGTCAGCACGATCAGCGGCCCGGTCATTCGCTGACGCAACGCAGCGATGAGCTCGATACCGTCCATGTCGGGCAGGCCCAAGTCGATGATCGCCGCGTCGGGAACCGCGTGCTCGACCTCGGCCAGCGCGGCGCGCGCCGTCGCCGCCGGAACTGCGCCGAACCCGCCGCGTTCAAGGACCGCCGCCACCAGCCGCAGAATGGCGGCCTCGTCGTCGACGACCAGCACACGCGTCATGCGACCGTGACCTGACGCTGCGGTAAGGCCAGGGTGAAACGCGCTCCGCCACCCGGTGCCGCGCCGGCGCTTACGGTCAACGCCATGGCGTCGGCAAATCCCTTGACGATCGCAAGGCCAAGGCCGCTGCCGCCTTCGCGGTCGCTCCCTGCACCCCGCGCGAATCGGTCAAAGAGCCGGCCTTGCAGGTCATCGGCAATGCCAACGCCGTCGTCGTCGACGTGCAGCTGGATGCTGCCGTCCTCTGGGCTCGCCGCGATCGCGATTCGGGCGCGGGCATGGCGCGCTGCGTTGCCGATCAGATTGACGAGGATATGGGTCAGCAGCACCGGGTCGGCGGCGACCAGCGGCAGGTCGGCGGGCAGCGTCCGTTCGACCTGATGGGCAGCGAGTGCGCTCGCCAGCCGATCGCACGCGGCGTCGATGCAATCGATCAGGTCAACGGCTTCGATCTGCGGGTCGAGTGCGCCGCCTTCGATTCGCGCCGCGCCGACCAGATCGTCCATCGTCGCACCAAGCCGGTGAACCTGGGCGAGGGTGCGATCCTTCGCCGCCGGATCGCCGTCCAGCGCCGCCACTTCCCCCGCCAGCACGGTCAGCGGGGTGCGGAAATCATGCGCCATCGCTGCGAGCAGCGTGCGGCGCAGCGCATCGCGATCCTCCAGCCGCTCGCGGCTCTGGCGTTCGTCCGCCAGCGCGAGCCGGTCGCGCGCCTGCCCGATCAGTCGCGCCAGCGCTTGTAGCTGGGTCATTTCCTCCGCCCTTCGGGTCGTCCCCGACATCGGCCGGGCAACCGCGACCAGCCCGCTGCCGCCCGGATGCCCCGGGGCAAAGGGCAGAAAGCTCCAGTCACTCGCGGGCATGGTGTCGCTGCCATGTCCGGCCGCTTCGGCTCCCTGCAGCGCCCAGCCCGCAGCCGAGAGGTCAAGGCTAGACAAAACCGGATCCTCGGCAGGCAGGGCATTGCGGTCGATCAGCCGTGCGGTGCCGTATCGCGCTGCGATCCACGCAAGCGCCCGCGTGAGCACGTCGGCGGTGTCGCCGGAGAGCAGGGCGGCGAATTCGGCCTGTTCGGCGTTCGCCGCGGCGCGGGCATTGGCCTCGGCCTCGCGGGCGCGCAGCTCGGCAGCCAACCGGCTCGTCACCAGTGCGACCGCCAGGAACACGGCGACCGAAACGACATGGTCGAAGCCGTCGATACGAAATGTGAAACGCGGCGGCAGCAATAAAAAGTTGAAGGCGAGCGCGCCGCCGGCCGCCGCGACCAGCGCCGGACCGGTGCCGACGCGGACCGACGCTGCGAGCACCGGCAGGAGGAACAGCAGTGCCGCCGAGGCGAGGCCAAGGTGGGGCAGCGCCGCATGGGTGACCAGCGCGACCAGCGCGACCCCGGCAAGGGCAATCAGATAACCGGCGGGGCTGGTGCGCATGGCGGCTTATAGCTCGATTTGCGACCCAAGTTCCACCACACGGTTCGCCGGGATACCGAAGAAGGCGGTCGGATCGGCGGCGTTGCGGTGGAGGAAGCGAAAGATCAGCAGCGGGATCAGCGGCATCCCCGGCCGGGTCGCGGCGCGGATCGCGTTGCGACCGACGAAAAAGGATGCGCCGCCCGTTCCCGTAAGCAAGCCCGCAGCGCCAAGGTCGCTCGGCACGTCGATGCGGTCCATATAACCATAGGTCAGCCGGGCCGAGACGAAGCCGCCGACCAGCGGCCGTTGTTCGAGCCGATCGGCGGGCGGCACATGCGGATCGGGCGCGGTGGTGACGGTCAACAGGATATTGCGGGCATGCAGCACCTTGTTGTGCTTCAAATTGTGGAGCAGCGCCGACGGTGCGTGATCCTGGTCCTGCGTCAGATAGATGGCGGTACCCTCGACCGCCTGCGGCGGACGTTTGGCCAGCGAAGGTGCGAGGTCGGCCATGACGATGCCCTGTTCGCCGCTGCGCCGCTGCGCCACCGCGCGCCCGCGCCGCCATGTCGCGATCAGCGCGATGATCGCGACCCCGATCAGCAGTGGGACCCAGCCCCCTTCAATCACCCGCAGGATGTTGGCGCCAAAGAAAATCAAGTCGATCGCAAAGAAGGGCAGGAACAACAGCGCAGTCCACACCGGCTCCCATTTCCAGCCGCGCCATGCGACGATGAAGGCGAGCATCGTCGTCACGACCATCGTGCCAGTCACTGCGATGCCATAGGCGGCTGCCATGCGGCTGCTGCTCTGGAAACCGAAGACGAGCACCAATACCCCGGCGAGCAGCAGCCAGTTGATCACGGGCATATAGATTTGCCCGCGCTGGTCGGCCGAGGTCTGGCGGATCGTCATGCGCGGGAACAGGCCAAGCGCGATCCCCTGCTGCGCCAGGGAGTAGGCGCCGGTGATGACGGCCTGGCTGGCGATGATCGTTGCCAGCGTGGCGAGGATGACCAGCGGCGCGCGCAGGGCATCAGGCGCCATGATGAAGAACCAGTCGGCGTTGACGAAAGGCTGTCCCGCGGCTTCGGCGGCCGCCAGCGTCTTGAGTGCAAGCGCCCCTTGACCCAGATAATTCAGCGAGAGGGACGGCCAGACAAAGCCCAGCCATCCGAGCTGGATCGGCTTTCGCCCAAAATGGCCCATGTCAGCGATCAGCGCCTCGGCCCCGGTGACGGTCAGGAACACCGCCCCGAGCACGAACAGGCCCGTCGTGCCGTGTCCGGCAAGATATTGCGCGGCGTAAACGGGGTTGAAAGCGAGCAGGATCTGCGGCGCATCGGCAATATGATAAAGCCCGAGCGCGGCGAGCGACACGAACCACAAGGCACAGACGGGGCCAAACAGCCCGGCGACGCGCGCGGTGCCGCGCGACTGGAGCGCGAACAGCGCGACAAGGATGGCGAGCGCCAGCCCCAGAACGACCGGCAGCGACATCATCGGTCCGATTCCCGGCACCGTCTTCAGCCCCTCGACCGCCGACAGCACCGACAGCGCGGGGGTAATGATCGCATCGCCGAAGAACAGCGCCGCGCCGATCGCGCCCAGGATCAGCACGATCGGCCAGCGGCCGTCGGTCGCGCGGTGGGCCAGCGCCATCAGCGACAGCACGCCGCCCTCGCCATGATTGTCGGCGCGGGTCAGGAACAGCACGTATTTCAGCGTCACGACGATGATCAGCGCCCACAGCGCGAGTGACAGCACGCCGATGATGTCATTCGCGCCGATGCTGCTGCCGCTCTGGGCCAGCGCCTCGCGAAACGCGTACAGCGGGCTGGTGCCGATATCGCCATAAACGACGCCGAGCGCACCGAGGGTCAGCGCGGCGAGGGTCGTATTCTTTGCGGTGGTTGCGGTCATGCTCAAGATCCTGTCGCGGGAGAGGGTCGGCATGTGGTGCGGGGGCGCGTTAAGGCGCCATGCGGATGGGGGTAGGTTGCCATTAAAAGCGCGTAAAAAAGTCGCGTGGCGCCGAAAATTTCGCCAGCTTGGCAAAACCGCGCTACACCGTTCGCATGCGGGAAAAGGAACTGCGCTTCGCCCTGATTTGCTACGGCGGCATCAGCCTCGCCGTCTATATGCACGGCATCACCAAGGAAGTGTGGCGGCTCGCCGCCGCCTCGCGCGCCTTTCACGATGGCGCCGCCTCAACCGGCTCGGGTGCGGTTTATCGCGATTTGCTGACCGACATTGCCGCGCGCAGCAATGTGCAGTTGCGCGTGCTCGCCGACATCGTTGCGGGTGCCAGCGCGGGCGGGATCAACGGCATTTTCCTCGCGCGCGCGCTCGCGACGGGACAATCGCTCGACCCGCTCACCGACCTGTGGCTCGACAGCGCCGACGTCGACCGGCTGATCGACCCCGACGCGCGGCCTTTGTCGGCGGCGACCAAATTCTGGGCGGTGCCGATCGCCGGCTGGATGATGAAGAAGCGTGGCAATGTCATCGACCGCACCGTCGGCGCTGCGGCGCAGGACGAGGTGCGCGCGAAGCTGTCGCGCTTCGTGCGCGCGCGCTGGTTCGAGCCGCCGTTCGGCGGCGAGACCTTTGTGAACCTGCTGCTCGATGCCTTCGACGCGATGGAGCAGGGGCCGCGCGGGCCGGTGCTGGTGCCCGATGGCCAGCCGGTCGACCTGTTCGTGTCGGTCACCGACTTTGCCGGACACAGCGTGCCGCTGGCGCTCAACAGCCCGGCGCGGGTGACCGAGGACGAACATCGTCTGATGCTCCATTTCCGCGAGGACAGCCGCACCGGCGCACGGCTCGACGATGTCCCCGGCCTCACCGCGGCAGCGCGCGCGACCGCGAGCTTTCCGGGCGCCTTCCCGCCCTTCACCTTGCGCGAGCTCGACCGGGTGCTGGACAAGCGGGAGATCGACTGGCCGGGCCGCGATACCTTCATCCGCACCCAGCTACCCGCGACTGCCGAGGGCGATCCCGCCGACCGGGTGCTGATCGACGGCTCGGTGCTCGCCAACGCGCCCTTCCGCCCGGCGATTGCGGCGCTCAAGCAGCGCCCGGCGCGGCGCGAGATCGACCGGCGTTTCGTCTATATCGACCCCAAGCCCGATTATCGCTCGATCAGCTTCGGCAAGCCCGCCGCGACCGAAGAGGCGCGGCTGCCGGGTTTCCTGCCGACGATCCTCGGCGCGCTATCCGAAATCCCGCGCGAACAGCCGATCCGCGAAAATGTCGAGGCGATCGAGGGCATGTCGCGCCGCATCCGCCGCATGCAGCATATCGTCGACGCGATGAAGGTCGAGGTCGAGGAACAGGTTGCGGCGCTGTTCGGCAGCACCTTCTTCCTCGACACCCCGACGGTGGCACGCCTCGAAAAATGGCGCGCCAAGGCACAGGATCAGGCGGCGGCGCGCGCGGGCTTTGCCTATGCGCCCTATGGCCACCTCAAGCTGTCGGCGGTGATCGAGGAACTGGCATCGCTGATCGACCGGCTGCTGCCACCCGAGGGCGCGGTGCATCAGGCGAACCGGCGGCTGGCCTTATGGGACGAGGCGCGGGCGCGCGGGCTCGACCGGATTTCGGGCAAGAAGGGGGCGGGGGCGAGCGGCGACGCGATCGCCTTTTTCCGCACCCATGACCTCGGTTTCCGCATCCGCCGCCTGCGTTTCCTGGCGCGCGAGCTCGACACCGCGGTCGAGGCGACGCGCGACGGCCGCGACCCGGTGTGCGAGGATATGCGCGAGGCGATCTTCACCGCGCTCGGCCTGTATCTCGATCGTCAGGGGGACGCTTGGCTCGCCGATCTCGACCTACCCGCCGATGCGGGGCCGGGCGAGCGGATCGACGCGATCGCCGCGCGGCGTGACCTGCCGGCGATCGACGGTCAGGCCGATGCGCTGATCGCGGCGGGGCTGGCAGTGATGCCGAAGGACGACCGGCGCACGCTGCTCCTCGCCTATCTCGGCTATCCCTTTTACGACATCGCGACCTTGCCTTTGCTGCAGGGCGAGGGGTTCGACGAATATGACCCGATCAAGATCGACCGCATCTCGCCGTCGGACGCGACCGCGATCCGCAGCGGCGGCGCGGCGGCGATGCTCAAGGGGATCGAGTTCAACAGCTTCGGCGCCTTCTTCAGCCGCGCGTACCGCGAGAATGATTATTTGTGGGGGCGGCTGCATGGCGCCGACCGGCTGATTGACATTGTCGCAAGCAGTGTGGGTGGGGAGAAGGCGCTGTCCGGGGATGAGCTTAAGGCGATCAAGCGGCGGGCCTTTCACGCGATACTGGATGAGGAAGAGGGGCGGTTGCCGAAGGTTGCCGGGCTGATTGCGGAGTTGAGAGTCGAGATTGGGGAGGGCTAGTCCCTTCTCCCCTTGCGGGAGAAGGATACGAAGGCTTGTGAGCAAAGCGAACTAGCCGCAGTTGGATGAGGGGTTGCGAGCGAAGCTCGCGCGGTCCTGTGGACCGCAACCCCTCACCCAGCTTCAACTAGGCAGCAAGCTGCCAAGTTTTCGCAACCCTCTCCCGCAGGGGGAGAGGGAAGAATAGTCAATCCCGCAAATCGTCCCACATATCCTTGATCCGCCCGAAAAAGCCCTGGCTGGCGGGACATTCGTCGCCGGTCTCGGTCTCGCGAAACTCGGCGAGCAATTCCTTTTGCCGCGCGCTGAGCTTCGTGGGGGTTTCGACATCGACCTGCACCACGAGGTCGCCATGGCCGCGGCCATTAAGCACCGGCATGCCGGCGCCGCGCTGGCGGAGTTGCTTGCCCGACTGGATGCCCGCGGGGATGTTGATGTCGTGTTTCGCGCCGTCGAGCCCGGGGATGCTGATCTCGCCGCCCAGTGCTGCCGTGGTGAAGCTGATCGGGGCGCGCGTGAACAGGGTCGTGCCTTCGCGCTCGAACACCTTGTGCCGCGCCATGTGCAGGAAAATATAAAGGTCGCCCGGCGCCGCGCCGCGCGCGCCGCTTTCGCCTTCACCCGACAGGCGGATGCGGGTGCCTTCGTCGACCCCGGCGGGGATGTTGACCGTCAGCGTTTTGCGGCGGTCGACGCGGCCTTCGCCGTGGCATGAATTGCACGGGTCGGCGATGACCTCGCCCGCGCCCTGACACGCCGGGCAGGTGCGCTCGACCATGAAGAAACCCTGCTGCGCGCGGACCTTGCCGTGTCCGGCGCAGGTGGTGCAACGATTGGTCGCCGTGCCGGGCTTGGCGCCCGATCCGTCGCACGCGTCGCAGCGCGCCGCGACATCGACCTGAATCTCCCGCGTGATGCCGGTGTAGGCGTCCTCGAGGCGGATTTCCATGTCGTAGCGCAGGTCAGCGCCGCGTGCGGGGCCGCGTTGTTGCCGCCCGCCGCCGAACGCCGAGCCGAAGATCGATTCAAAAATATCGCCGATGTCGCCGAAATCGGCCCCGGCCCCCGGCCCGCCGCCACCGCGCACGCCCTCCTTGCCGAACCGGTCATAGGCGGCGCGCTTTTGGGGATCGCGCAGGCAGTCATAGGCCTCGCTGATCGCCTTGAAGCGCGCCTCGCTGTCGTGGCACCCCGGATTCTTGTCGGGGTGATATTTCATCGCGAGCTTGCGATAGCTGGATTTCAGCGTCGCATCGTCGGCGGTGCGCTCGCATTCGAGCAGTTCGTAATAATCGATGTCGAGTGACATAGGTCAAAGGCCCCCTCCGGCCTGCCGGATCCGTGAACCACGGACCCGGCAGCGGAGTTCTTATTTCTTGTCGTCTTCGACTTCGGAGAATTCGGCATCGACGACATCTTCGTCGGCCTTGGTCTCGCCAGCATCGTCGGCGCCGGGGGACGCGGCGGCCTGCTGTTCCTTTTCGTAGATCGCCTGACCCAGCTTCATCGCGACCTGCGCGAGCGCTTGCGACTTTTCGGTCATCGCGGCGGGGTCGCCGCCTTCGACCGCGGTCTTGGCTTCGGCAACCGCCGCCTCGATCTCGGCCTTCAGCGCCGCATCGACCTTGTCGCCATGCTCGACAAGCTGGCGTTCGGTCGAGTGGATCAGGCTTTCGGCGTTGTTCTTCGCCTCGGCTGCTTCGCGGCGCACCTTGTCCTCTTCGGCGAACTGCTCGGCATCCTTGACCATCTGGTCGATGTCGGAGTCCGACAGGCCGCCACTGGCCTGAATCTTGATCTGCTGTTCCTTGCCGGTGCCCTTGTCCTTGGCGTGGACCGAAACGATGCCGTTGGCGTCGATGTCAAAGGTCACCTCGATCTGCGGCACGCCGCGCGGGGCAGGGGGAATGCCGACCAGGTCGAACTGGCCGAGCATCTTGTTATCCTGCGCCATTTCGCGCTCGCCCTGGAAGACGCGGATCGTCACCGCCGACTGATTGTCGTCCGCGGTCGAATAGACCTGCGACTTCTTGGTCGGGATCGTCGTGTTGCGGTCGATCATCTTGGTCATGATGCCGCCCAGCGTCTCGATACCCAGCGAAAGCGGGGTGACGTCGAGCAGCAGCACGTCCTTGACGTCGCCCTGCAGCACGCCCGCCTGGATCGCAGCGCCGATCGCGACGACTTCGTCGGGGTTCACGCCGGTGTGCGGTTCCTTGTCGAAGAAATCCTTCACGACTTCGCGCACCCGCGGCATGCGGGTCATGCCGCCGACGAGCACGACTTCGTCGATCGCGCTCGCCGAAATGCCGGCGTCCTTGATCGCTTTCTTGCAGGGTTCGAGCGTGCGCTTGACCAGCTCTTCGACCAGCTTTTCGAGGTCCGAGCGGGTGATCGTCTTGACCAGATGCTTCGGCCCGTTGGCGTCGGCGGTGATGAAGGGCAGGTTGACCTCGGTCGTCGCCGCCGACGACAGCTCGATCTTCGCCTTTTCGGCGGCTTCCTTCAGGCGCTGGAGCGCGAGCTTGTCGCCGCGCAGGTCAATGCCTTCGTCCTTCTTGAACGTGTCGGCGAGGAATTCGACGATCTTGCTGTCGAAATCTTCACCGCCCAGGAAGGTGTCGCCGTTGGTCGATTTCACTTCGAACACGCCGTCGCCCACCTCGAGGATCGAGATGTCGAAGGTGCCGCCGCCAAGGTCATAGACCGCGATCGTCTTGTTCTCGGTCTTGTCGAGGCCATAAGCCAGCGCGGCCGCGGTCGGCTCGTTGATGATACGCAGCACTTCAAGGCCCGCGATCTTGCCGGCGTCCTTGGTCGCCTGGCGCTGCGCGTCGTTGAAGTAAGCGGGAACGGTGATCACCGCCTGCGTCACGGTTTCGCCCAGATAGCTCTCGGCGGTTTCCTTCATCTTCTGCAGGATGAAGGCGCTGATCTGCGACGGCGAATAATCCTCGCCGCCCGCCTTGACCCATGCGTCGCCGTTGGTGCCCTTGACGATCGTGTAGGGGACCAGCTCGGTGTCCTTCTTGGTGATCGGGTCGTCGAACCGGCGGCCGATCAGGCGCTTGACCGCGAACACCGTGTTTTCGGGGTTGGTGACCGCCTGGCGCTTGGCCGGCTGGCCGATCAGGCGCTCGCCATCCTTGGCAAAGGCGACGATCGACGGTGTCGTCCGCGTGCCTTCGACATTTTCGATAACCTTGGGCTTGCCGCCTTCCATCACCGCGACACAGCTGTTGGTGGTGCCGAGGTCGATCCCGATCACTTTTGCCATTTGTTACTCGTCCTTGTTGCTTCTGCGGCGCCCTGAAAAGGCACGCCTGACATGGGGTTCTGGGCGCGATATAGGTGCGCTAATCCTTGGCACAAGGGCTTTGAGGGCTTATCGGGGATGCGAAATCATGCACCGTCACGGAGTCCACCCGAAATGAAACCTTTTGCCATTGCCGCCCTCGCCGCTACCGCGCTCACTCTGACGGCGTGCGGGGAAAAGCTGGGCGCGGCCAAGCCGCTCAATGTCGTCAGCGGTCATATCGTGATGGGGGCCACCCCGGATCGTCCCGCCGTCGGCTATTTCCGGGTTCAGGGCGGGCCGCAGCCGGTCGAACTGGTTGCGGTGACCGCCGACCTCGCTCAGCGCGTGGAAATGCACGAAAGCGTGCGCGAAAATGGTATGATGACGATGAAGCCGCTCGAACGCGCTGCTGTCCCGGCCAAGGGCGAGCTGGTGTTCAAGCAGGGCGGCAAGCATCTGATGATCTGGAACATCAACGGCGCCGCGGTGCGCGCGGGCAAATTGCCGATGCAGTTCGTCTTCACGAACAACAATAATGAACGCATCCTGTTCGACATGGTGATCAAACCCGCCGAGGGTGCGGCGGCGGGCGGCGAAGCGGCGATGGACCATGATGCGATGGGGCATGGCGAAGACAAGGCGGCGCCGGACGCAGCTAAGAAGTAAGCGCGGGTGCCGCGCACTTCGCGCCCCCTGACCAGTGGCGAAATCGCGCTCGCCCGGACGGTGTTCGGCGACGCGATCGCCTATGACCGCGTCCGTATCTGCCATCACAAATGGATCTTCTTCCAGCCGCGCGGCGTCGTCATGGCGCCGATGGGCAGCCTGCATTTCAACCCGCATGGCGAACTCTATTGCGACAATTTCAGCGCCGCGTCGCAGCGGCTGCAAGGGCTGTTCATCCACGAAATGACGCATGTCTGGCAGGCGCAGACGCGCGGGCGCTGGTATCTGGTGCTGATGCGCCATCCGTTTGCGACGTACAGCTATAGCCTCAAGCCCGGCTGGCTGCTCGAACGCTATGGGTTGGAGCAACAGGCCGAGATCGTCCGCCACTATTGGCTGCTCACCCAAGGCATTGTTGTCGGCGGCGGTCCGGGGGTCGACGCGTATCGCGCGATCCTGCCCGAAGAATGGGGCGCGGGATGAGCGATTTCGAATTTGTTTTCATACTCTACAGCCTGCTGCTCGGTCTCTCGATGGTCGAGCTGCTCGGTGGGCTCGGCCGCGCGCTCGAGGTGCGCTTTGCGGCGCAGGCCGAGCGCGAGGCGTTTTCGATCGGCTGGCTGACCCCGCTGCTCGCGATCTTCGTGATGCTCGACCTTTTGTCCTTCTGGAGCGCGGCGTGGACCGCGCGCACCAGCATAACAGTATCAACCACCACGCTGATGGCGGTCGCCGCCTTTGCCAGCGTTTATTTCCTCGCGGCACGGCTGGTCTTTCCCTCGCATCCCGAGGGGTTCGCCAATCTCGACGTCCATTATTTTCGCGTTCGGCGCATCGTTCTCGGCTTGTTGCTGGTGCTGCTGGTGGCGCAGCTGGGCTATTATCTGTCGCTGCCCGATCTGGCGGCAAGCCTGGCGCGCCCGATTGCGTGGATCATGACTCTTGTCCTCGTGGCGCTGATGGTGGCCGCGATGGTCGTGAAGGATCGCCGGTGGAGCATCGCGATCCTGTCGCTGCTGGTCGCGCGCTATGTTGTGATCTATCTTATCTGAACGAAGGAGACGCCCATGCCCGAAGTCCTCGACCGCTTTCGTTCATCGACCTGGGGCTGGCTGCGCGGCACCTTGCTCGGCTGGCTGACCTTGCTCCTGTGCCTCGTCGGTATCGGCTTCCTGATCATCCTCATCCAGTGGATCCGCAACTGGATGGTCACCTATGAACTGACCCAGGACCGGCTGATCCTGCGCCAGGGGATTCTCGTCAAAAGCATCGACGAGATCGAACTGTACCGGGTCAAGAATGTGCGGCTGGACTTCACCCTGATCAACCAATGGGCCGGGATTGGCACGATCAGCATCGATTCGAGCGACGAGACGACGCGCGCGGGCGCGCTGGTGATCCCGCATATCGAGCGCGCGGCCGAGCGCCGCGAGGAGATGCGGACGCTGGTGGATGCGGCGCGCCAGAAGCGGCGGGTGCGCGAACTCGATGTGTCGAGCGATTTTCTCTGAACGAAATTTGCGGCTAGCCAGCGGGTCGGCGTTCGTCCTATGTTCCGCTGATGGATGGAATGTCGCTTCTCGTCGCCCTTGTTGCCCTCGCCATTGGTGGCTTGATCGGCTGGCTGTTCGCCGGTCGGCAATCGGGTGCGCTCAAGGCCGAGCGCGACGGGTTGTCGGAGCGGTTCAAGGTCGCGGTGACCGATCTTGCCGCCGAGGCCGAGGCGCGCAAGGCGGCGGACATCCAGCTCGCCTCGCTGCTCAGCGAACAGCGCGCGCGCGACGCCGCGCATGACGCGCAGATCGCGCAGCTGAAGGACGCGCAGGCGGCGCTGACGACGCAGTTTCGCGAGGTCGGGCAGGTGATGCTCGACGGCGCGCAAAAGGCGTTCCTCGAACGCGCCGACGCGCGGTTCAAGGAAAGCGAAGCGACCGCTGGGCAGAATTTGAAAGCCTTGCTCCAACCGGTTCACGAGCGGCTGGAAAAATATGAGACCGAGGTGAAAAAGGTGGAGACCGAGCGACAGAGCGCGTTCGGGATGCTCCATGGCCAGATCGAATCGATGCGCACACAGAATGAACGCGTGTCGAGCGAGGCGGCGAAGCTGGTCAACGCGCTGCGCAACGCCCCCAAGGCGCGCGGGCGCTGGGGCGAGCAGCAGCTCAAGAACGTCCTCGAAAGCTGCGGCCTGTCCGAACATGCCGATTTTCAGACCGAGGTCAGCGTAACCGACGGCGACGGCGCGCGGCTGCGCCCCGATGTCGTCGTCAAGGTGCCGGGCGGGCAAAGCCTGGTGATCGACGCGAAGGTGTCGCTCAACGCCTATCAGGATGCGTTCGGCGCGGTCGAGGAGCGCGAAAAGGCACTGCATCTCGCCGCCCACGCCGCGGCGATGAAGGCGCATGTCAACACGCTGGGCGCCAAGGCTTATTGGAACCAGTTCGACGACACCCCCGATTTTGTCGTGATGTTTGTGCCGGGCGAACACTTCCTCGCCGCGGCGCTCGATCAGGATCCGACGCTGTGGGACTATGCGTTCGAGCGCAAGGTGTTGCTCGCGACCCCGACCAACCTGATCGCAATCGCGCGCACCGTCGCGGCGGTGTGGCGGCAGGAAAAGCTCGCCAATCAGGCGCGCGAGATCGCCGCGCTCGGCAAGGAACTCTATGCGCGCATGTCGGTGATGGGCTCGCACATCGCCAAGGTCGGGCGCAATCTCGACCAAGCGACCGGCGCGTACAACGCCTTCGTCGGCAGCTTTGAATCGCAGGTGCTGACGCAGGCGAAACGGTTCGAGGCGCTCGACATCGAAACCGGCGACAAGGAGATTGCGGTGCTGCCGGTCGTCGAACAGGCGGCGCGTCCCTTGGCGAAATTGGCGGCGGCGCCGGCGGCGGTCAACGACGCCGGGGAATAAGCGAACCCATAACCCGTTCGTGTCGAGCGAAGTCGAGCCACGCTTGGCTCGCGCTCGACTTCACGTGTCTCGACTTCGCTCGACACGAACGGACCAAGGG
>JAHJHL010000201.1 GCA_018823905.1 Alphaproteobacteria bacterium | reverse complement strand
CCCCTCCACCCCCGCTTCGCGGCGGTCCCCCTCCCCGTTCCGGGGAGGAACTTTCTGTCCGCAATTGGTCGTTTCCGGTCATTCCGTTCAAATCTGCGCCGAACGTCCGTTTCGGGGTGGAAAGCTGACGTTGCTGCGAACGGAATGACTATGGGACGTATGTGGATTCGACAGCCAAGGTGAAACCATCGCCCACCTCGTATAGTTTCGCATGAAGCGTGAGATCGCTCACCGGCTCCGAGGTTGTGGTGAGATCGACAAGCAACTGCCAATAGCCATCCATCCACCGATAGATCGACCGGTCCCACGTATCTTCGCTTAAGGGCGCGAGCGTCTCGCCGTAGGCCGAAATATTGTCAGCTATCCGTTTAGCAGTATCAGCGTCGATGGGCTTAACGCCGACAATCGCATGGTCGCGCAGTTCAAAGTCTCCGGCGACGAACGCGTCCGCGATCTGCCGAAAAGACGGGCGTAATGGTTCCGGCACCAAGTGTTCGGCATCATCCTTCTGCAGCATCGGTAAACCCTCTCCGCTCTAACTTAAATACCGTCGCGCCAATGACCACAATTGGTCGTTAGCGGACGCCTACCCCAGCACCCAACTCCGCCGCGGATAACCCTGCGCCCACAGCAGCGCGGTCAGATCATGGTGCCGCACGACCGCCGCCGCGGCCTCACCCGCCGCGGGGTGCGGATAATAGCCCACCCCCAGCCCCGCCGACGTAATCATCGGAATATCGTTCGCCCCGTCGCCGACCGCCAGCGTGTCGGCCAGCGGCAGGCCGTGCTTCGCCGCCTCGGCCTTCAGCGTCTCCAACTTCGCCGCGCTGTCGACGATCGGCTCGATCACCCGGCCGGTCAGCTTGCCATCCCGAATCTCCAGCTCGTTCGCCAGCACCTTGTCGAATCCGATCGCCTCTCCAACCGGCCCCGCGAACGGCATGAAGCCCCCCGACACCAGTACCGAAAACGCGCCATGCGCCTTCATCGTCTGCACCAACGTCCGCGCGCCGCGCGTCAGCTTCACCCGCTCCATCCGGCATTCGACCAATGTCGCCTCGGGCATCCCGGCCAGCAATCCGACGCGCTCGATCAGCGCGGCGCGGAAATCGAGCTCGCCGCGCATCGCGCGCTCAGTGATCGCCGCAATCGCGGGCTTCAGCCCCGCATAATCGGCCAGTTCGTCTATGCACTCGACGGTGATCATCGTCGAATCCATGTCGGCGATGATCAGTTTCTTGGTGCGGTCGCCTTGCGGCTGGACGATCGTGTCGAGCGATCCATGGTCCATCAGCGCCAGTTCTTTACGCGCGCTGACCAGGCTGCCGTGAAAGACAATATCGGCGGCGTCGCCCTCGTCCAGCCAGTGCGGCGCGCCGACGTCATGCCCCGTTGCGTCGAGCCGATCGATCGCTTCGCGAACCACCTCGTCGGTCAGCTTTCCGGCTGCTATCAGCGTCGCGACGAACATGGCTGCTCCTTCATCTTCTTTCGGCCCAAGGCCTCCTGTCGCACTTATCGCCGGACCCACCGCCAGCGGCAAGAGCGCATTGGCGGTGGCGGTGGCAAAAGCCGTCGGGCGCGGCGTCGTGATCAACGCCGACGCGAGCCAGGTCTATGCCGACCTCGCGATTCTCTCGGCGCGCCCGAGCGACGACGAAATGGCGGGTATCCCCCACCACCTCTTCGGCCATATCGACGCCGCCGAGGCGCATAATGCCGCGCGCTGGGCCGATGAAGCGCGCGCCACGATTGCCGCCGCGCACGCCGCGGGCGACATCCCGATCCTCGTCGGCGGCACCGGCCTGCATATCCGCACCCTGCTCGACGGCATTTCGCCGATCCCCGACATCGACCCCGATGTTCGCGCCGCCGTCCGCGCCTTGCCCGTCGCCGACGCCCACGCCGCGCTCACCCGCGAAGATCCCGATACCGCCGCCCGCCTCAATCCCGCCGACACCACCCGCATCGCCCGCGCGCTCGAAGTCGTCCGCTCGACCGGCCAGCCGCTGGGTCATTGGCACGCCGCGCACACGGGCGGCATCGGCGACACGATCACCCTTGCCCCGCTCATCCTCCTCCCGCCGCGCGACTGGCTGCGCGATCGCTGCGACCAGCGGCTGGTCCAGATGTTCGACAGCGGCGCGATGGCCGAGGTCGAAGCGCTGCTCGCCCGCGGCCTCGACCCCGACCTGCCCGCGATGCGCGCAATCGGCGTCCCGCAAATCGCGCAATATCTGACCGGCGCCATCGACCGCGACGAAGCGCTCACCCTAACCCAGGCCGCCACCCGCCAATATGCCAAACGCCAATATACCTGGTTCCGCAACCAGCCCCCCGCCGACTGGCCACGCCACATTGAGTCACTAAACAACGATTCTATTGATAAATTAGTAATTATATTACGTCAAACGCTGTTGACAGGATAGAATCATATACCTATTGCCCGCAACCCTGTTGCAGCGCACAAGCGCTGCGTTTTTGTGCCCAAAAGGAGTTTTGTCGTGACGGAAATGAGCGGTGCCGACATGGTGGTTCAGGCGCTGGTCGACCTTGGGGTCGATACAGTGTTCGGCTATCCAGGCGGCGCGGTGCTTCCGATTTACGACGCGCTCTTCAAGCACCCGACGATCAAGCACATCCTGGTTCGCCACGAGCAGGCCGCGACCCACGCCGCAGAGGGCTATGCGCGCTCGACCGGCAAGCCCGGCGTCGTCCTCGTCACCTCGGGCCCCGGCGCGACCAACGCGGTGACCGGCATCACCGACGCTTTGCTCGATTCCATTCCGATGGTCGTGCTCACCGGGCAGGTTCCGACGACGCTGATCGGCACCGATGCGTTCCAGGAATGCGACACCGTCGGCATTACGCGCCACTGCACCAAGCATAATTATCTGGTGATGGACCCCGACCGGCTCGGCCCGATCCTGCACGAGGCCTTTTATATCGCGACCCACGGCCGCCCCGGCCCGGTGGTCATCGACATCCCGAAGAACGTCCAGGTCGCGACCGGCACCTATTCGATCCCCAACCGGATCGACCATAAAAGCTATCGCCCGCAGGTCGATCCCGACGCCGACGCCATCACCGCCGCCATCGCGATGATCGCCGCATCCGAGCGCCCGATCTTCTACACCGGCGGCGGCGTCATCAACGCCGGCCCCGACGCGAGCGCGGCGCTGCGCCAGCTCGTCGCGCTCACCGGCGCGCCGGTCACGTCGACCCTGATGGGGCTCGGCGCCTTCCCCGCCGACGACGACAAATGGCTCGGCATGCTCGGCATGCACGGCACCTATGAAGCCAATATGGCGATGAACCGCGCCGACCTGATCATCGCCGTGGGCGCGCGCTTCGACGACCGCGTCACCGGCCGCCTCGACGCCTTCTCGCCCAATTCCAAAAAGATCCACATCGACATCGACCGCAGCTCGATCAACAAGATCGTCCCCGTCGATCTCGCGGTCGTCGGCGACGCCGGGCGCGCGCTCGATGCCATTATCGCCGGCTGGCAGGATGCGGGCCACAAAGCCCGCGATCTCGGCGAATGGTGGCGCCGGATCGACGGCTGGCGCGCCACGCGCTGCCTCGACTTCCCTGAAAAGAAAGAGGACGCCGCCGAAATCATGCCGCAACGCGCGGTGAAGGCGCTGTTCGACGCGACCCGCGGCATGGACCCGATCATCACCACCGAGGTCGGCCAGCACCAGATGTGGGCGGCGCAGCATTTCCACTTCGACAGCCCCAACCGCTGGCTGACCAGCGGCGGCCTCGGCACGATGGGCTATGGATTCCCGGCCGCGGTCGGCGCCCAGATCGCGCACCCCGATCGCCTCGTCATCTGCATCGCGGGCGAAGCCTCGCTCCAGATGAACATCCAGGAAATGGGCACCGTCGCGCAATACCGCCTGCCGGTGAAAATCTTCATCCTCAACAACCAGTGGATGGGCATGGTCCGCCAGTGGCAGGAACTGACCTACGAAAGCCGCTATTCGAACAGCTATTCGGACAGCCTGCCCGATTTCGTCAAACTCGCCGACGCTTATGGCTGGACCGGGCTGCGCATCGACACGCTCGGCGAGCTCGCCGACGGCATCCAGACGATGTTGGGCACCCCGGGACCGGTGATCGTCGACTGCCGCGTCGCCCAGCTCGCCAACTGCTTCCCGATGATCCCGAGCGGAGCGGCGCACACCGACATGATCCTCCAGCCGAACGACATCGTCGGCACGATGGACGACGAAGCGAAAGCACTGGTCTAAGCCGATGAAAATCCACACCGAAGCGGGCGAGCGCCATGTGCTCGCCGTCACCGTCGATAACGAGGCGGGCATTCTCGCCAAGATCACCGGGCTGTTCTCGGCGCGCGGCTATAATATCGAAAGCCTGACCGTCGCCGACATCAGCGCCGATCACGCGCTGTCGCGGATCACCATCGTCACCAGCGGCCCGCCCGCGGTGATCGACCAGATCATCGCCCAGCTCGACCGGCTCGTTCCCGTCCACTCGGTCACCGACCTTGCCGACGGCGGTGCGCATGTCGAGCGCGAGATCGCGCTGGTCAAGGTCGCGGGCAGCGGCGACAAACGGATCGAGGCGCTGCGCATGGCCGACGTCTTCCGCGCCAAGGTCGTCGACACCACGCTCAGCAGCTTCATCTTCGAAATCACCGGGACGAGCGACAAGGTCGACCGCTTCATCGCGCTGATGCGCGAATGCGGGCTGGTCGAAGTCGGCCGCACCGGCGTCGTCGCCATCGCCCGCGGGTCGGAGGCGGTTTAGAGTTTACGGAATACCATTCAACGCTCGTCACCCCGGACTTGATCCGGGGTCCATGGATGCCGGATCAAGCCCGGCATGACGAAAACTAGCAGGGAAGAATGACATGCAAGTCTATTACGATCGCGACGCCGACCAGGATCTGATCAAGGGCAAGAAGGTCGCCGTCGTCGGCTACGGCAGCCAGGGCCACGCCCACGCGCAGAACCTGCGCGACAGCGGCGTCGGCGAAGTCGCGATCGCGCTCCGCCCCGGATCGGCGACGGCCAAAAAGGCCGAAGCCGCGGGCTTCAAGGTGCTGACCAACAAGGAAGCCGCCGAATGGGCCGACGTCATCATGATCGCCGCCCCCGACGAGCTTCAGGCCAAAATCTACGCCGATGACCTCGCCGCCAACATGAAGCCCGGCGCCGCGCTCGCCTTTGCCCACGGGCTCAACATCCACTTCGGCCTGATCGAAGCGCGCCCCGACATCGACGTCTTCATGGTCGCCCCCAAAGGCCCGGGCCACACCGTGCGCAGCGAATATCAAAAGGGCGGCGGCGTCCCCTGCCTGATCGCGGTCGCGCAGGAAGCGACCGGAAATAGCGGCAACGGCTACGCCAAGGCGCTTGCTCTCTCCTACGCCTCGGCCGTCGGCGGCGGCCGCAGCGGCATCATCGAAACCACGTTCAAGGAAGAGTGCGAAACCGACCTCTTCGGTGAACAGGCGGTGCTCTGCGGCGGCATCACCCACCTGATCCAGGCGGGTTTCGAAACGCTGGTCGAGGCGGGCTACGCCCCCGAAATGGCCTATTTCGAATGCCTCCACGAAACCAAGCTGATCGTCGATCTGCTCTATGAAGGCGGCATCGCCAACATGCGCTATTCGATCAGCAACACCGCCGAATATGGCGACATCAAAACCGGCCCGCGCATCATCACCGAAGAAACCAAGAAGGAAATGAAGCGCGTCCTCGCCGACATCCAGTCGGGGCGCTTCGTCAAGGATTTCGTCCTCGACAACCAGGCCGGCCAGCCCGAGCTGAAAGCCAGCCGCAAGGCCGCCGCCGCCCACCCGATCGAAAAAGTCGGCGGCGAACTGCGCGCGATGATGCCGTGGATCGCCAAGAACCAGTTGGTGGATAAGGCGAAGAACTAAACCTCGTCATTGCGAGGAGCGTAGCGACGAAGCAATCCAGAGCGGGACAAGCCACTCTGGATTGCTTCGCTCCGCTCGCAATGACGAAGCGAGGAAAAGATGGGGCATCCCTTCACCGCCCACCGCGCCGATCTTGACGCGCTTGCCGCGCAGAGCAGCCGCCGTGCGCTCGCGCCGCGCGCCGGGCGTGATTTCGCCTCGAACGACTATCTCGGCCTCGCCGATAGCGACGCGCTGCGCGCCGCACTCACCGCGGGCATCGCGCGCGGCCTCCCCGCCGGATCGGGCGGCTCGCGGCTGCTGCGCGGCAACCACCCCGAGCATGAAGCGCTCGAAGCGCATGCCGCGCGCCATTATGGCAGCGAGGCCGCGCTGTTCTTCGCCACCGGCTTCGCCGCCAACACCGCCCTCTTTGCCACCCTTCCCCAACGCGGCGACCTTGTCGTCCATGACGAACTGATCCACGCCAGCGCGCACGACGGCATGAGGCTCGGCCGCGCCGGGACCGTCGCCGCCGCGCATAATGACGCGCAGGCCTTCGACGACATCATCACCCGCTGGCGCGCCGGGGGCGGCGGCGGCACGCCGTGGATCGCGGTCGAAAGCCTGTACAGCATGGACGGCGACCGCGCCCCACTCGCACAACTTGCCGCGGTCGCCGATCGCCACGATGCCGTGCTCGTGGTGGATGAAGCGCACGCAACCGGCGTCTTTGGTCCCGGCGGCGCGGGCCTCGCCCACGCGCTGCCGCGCCGCGACAACCTCATCACCATCCACACCTGCGGCAAGGCGCTTGGCTGCGAAGGCGCCTTGCTCTGCGGGCCCGCGATCGCCTGCGACTTCATCGTCAATCGCGGTCGCCCCTTCATCTTCTCGACCGCCCCCTCGCCGCTGATGGCCTGGCTCGTCCGTCAGGCGATCGAGATCGTCGCGAACGAGCCCGAACGGCAGGCGCGCCTGCACGCGGTCTTCCGCCACGCCGCCGAACGCCTCGTGCCGCTGGGCATCCCCGCCAGCGGCACCCAGCTCCTGCCCGTCATCATCGGCGACAACCAGCGCACGATGCGTATCGCCGGAGCGCTGCGCGGCGCCGGGTTCGACATCCGCGGCATCCGCCCGCCGACTGTCCCGCAGGGAACCGCCAGGCTGCGCATCGCGATCACCCTCAACGTCGACGAAGCCGACATCGACGCAATGGCCGACGCGCTGGCGCAGGCGATGGCCGCGGCATGACCCGCTTCGTCGTCACCGGCACCGACACCGGCATCGGCAAGACGATCTTTTCCGCCGCGCTCGCGGGCGCGACGGGCGCGCCGTACTGGAAGCCGATCCAGTCGGGCCTCGACGAGGAGACTGACAGCGAGGTCGTCGCACGCCTCGCGGGTGTCCTGGTCCGCCCCGAAGCCTATCGCCTGAACACCCCCGCCTCGCCGCATTTCGCCGCCGAGATCGACGGTGTAACCATCGACCTCGCCACCCTCACCCCGCCGCCCGGCGACCTCATTATCGAAGGCGCCGGCGGCGCGCTCGTCCCCGTCACCCGCACCATTCTCTACGCCGACCTGTTCGCGCGCTGGCAAATCCCCGTCATCGTCTGCGCGCGCACCGCGCTCGGCACGATCAACCACAGCCTGCTCACGATCGAAGCGCTGCGCGCCCGCGGCGTCCCGATCCGCGGGATCGCCTTCCTCGGCGATGCGGTGGAAGACAGCGAAGCGATCATCTCGCAGATCAGCGGCGTCCGCCGATTGGGACGGCTGCCGATCATCAACCCGCTGACTCCGGATAATCTGGCCCAACCTTTCGCGGCCAACTTCCATCTCGCTGATTTTCAATAAATCCGTCATCCCGGCGAAGGGCGGGATCCCGCCGGTGCGTACTAAATCAAGGTTGAGATCCCGGCCTTCGCCGGGATGACGGACTGGTATAGGTGGCCGCAATGACGACATCCCAATCCCCCATCTGGCACCCCTTCACGCAGCACGGCCTCGGCGACCCGATCCCGCTGATCGCGCGCGGCGAAGGCGCCCGCCTCTACGACGCGGACGGCAACCACTGGATCGACGCGATTTCCAGCTGGTGGGTCACCACCCACGGCCACGCCCACCCGCGCATCATGGCCGCGATCCGCGACCAGTCCGAAAGGCTCGACCAGCTGATCTTTGCGGGGTGGACCCACGAACCCGCCGAGACTCTCGCCGCCGAACTGATCCGCATCACCCCCGCCCCGCTCACCCGCGTCTTCTTTTCGGACTCGGGCTCGACCAGCGTCGAGGTCGCGCTGAAAATGGCGCTCGGCTATTGGGCCAATATCGGCGAGGCGCGCTGCAAAATCCTCGTCCTCGAACACAGCTATCATGGCGATACGATCGGCGCGATGTCGGTCGGCGAACGCGGCGTGTTCAACAAACCCTACGAACCCCTGCTCTTCGACGTCGGCACCATCACCTTCCCGCACGAGGGCCGCGAACAGACCGCACTCGACGCCCTCGAAGCTGCCTGCGCGCAGCACCCCGCCGCCTTCATCGTCGAACCGCTCATCCTCGGCGCGGGCGGCATGCTGATCTACCCCGCCTGGGTGCTCGCCGAAATGCGCAGCATCTGTGCGCGCCACAACGTCCTCTTCATCGCCGACGAAGTGATGACCGGCTGGGGCCGCACCGGCACCCGCTTTGCCTGCGATCAGGCGGGCGTCATTCCCGACATCGTCTGTCTCTCGAAAGGGCTGACCGGCGGCGCCCTGCCGCTCGCGGTGACGCTCTCCATCGAACCGATCTTCGCCGCGCATCTCTCCACCGACCGCAGCAAGACCTTCTATCATTCCAGCAGCTACACCGCGAACCCGATCGCCTGCGCCGCCGCCAACGCTAATCTCGCCATCTGGCGCGACGAGCCGGTGCAGCAGCGCATCGACGCCCTCGCCGACGCCCAAGCCGCGCACCTCTCGCTCCTGTCTCACGATCCGCGCGTCCAAAACCCGCGCCGCCTCGGCACCATCGCCGCGCTCGACATCGTGGTTCCCGACAGAGGCTACCTGTCGAATCTCGCCCCGCGCCTGATCGCCTTCTACCGCGACCATGGCGTCCTCCTCCGCCCGCTTGGCAACACCGTTTATGTGATGCCACCCTATTGCATCGCGGCCGAGGAGCTGGCGCAGGTGTGGGACGCGATCGCGCTTTCGCTCGAAACCATCTGATCCTCCCTGTCGCGCAGCGATGGGGAGGTGGCAGCGCGAAGCGCTGACGGAGGGGCGATGGCGCGACGTCGCTGCCCCTCCACCATTCGCTTTGCGAACGGTCCCCCTCCCCATCGCTCCCCGACAGGGAGGATTTTCTCCTTATCATCATCCCGGACTTGATCCGGGATCCACGACGACGACGCACCTGTCGATCCCCGATCAAAGCCCATCCCGAGCTTGTCAAAACCTAGCGTTTCTCCAGCAGCAATTTGTCACCCGCCTGCCGGATAATCCCCTCGATCATCGGCCGCACGAACCCCAGCCCCGCGGGCAGCTCGAAATCGATGACCAGCGCCGCATCCTCGACCGTCGCGCTCGATGCGATGCTGTGCCCCATCGCGTGAATCACAAAATCCATCCGGTCGTCATGCTCCCAGCGATGCTCGACCCGCCCCAGACCGCCGGGGATCAGCATGACCAGATCGTCGGCGCGCGCGGCCATGCGGCGGCGCACTTCCGCGCGCGGCAGGTCATGGGCAATTCGGACAGTCGGCATGCGTGTCTCTCCTGTCGCCATCCTGTCGCGTATCGCCGCCCGCCGTGCAACATTGTCGTCGCGGTAAACGCGCGGTTTGCATCACCCCCCGAATTTCGCATCCGCCGGCACCACCGCCCAATTCTTCTCCGCCGCTGCAATATACCCCGCGCGGTCCAGATCCCACTTCGCCTTCACCTCCTGATTGAAGTTCAGGTACAGCTTCCCGTCGACCACCGCATAGGCCAGCGGATCGCCCGGCGCGAGATAGCCGCGCGCCATCGCCCACGCGCAATGCCCGCCATAGCGCGGCATGAACGCCTCCGGGTTGGCCGCAAAGCGCGCCGCATTGGCGCTGTGGGCGAAATGATAGACCGCGCCGTCATGCTCGACCGCGACATCGGCGCTGCCCTTCACTGGCACGCCATCGCCCTCGAAATAGCTCACCGCATCATAGCCGCTGACCGCGATATTGCCACCTTCGACCCCGACATAGACCGGCGCGGCATCGGCGTGCGGGGTCAGGAGAGTCAGCGACAGCGGCGCGGTCACGGCCGTAAGCAGGATGAACAGGGCTTGGTTTTTCACGATCGATCTCCATCTGGGGCAAACGGCCCGATGCCGACGCCCCTTCACCCCCAATTCGCGGCCAAAGTGCAAAGGGTTACGCAGGGAGGTTCGGCTTAGGTTCATCTGCACGCTTCATGCTGCGCCGCAGGGAAACGGGGTCTGGGAACGCAATCTGTGACGATGAACAAAACCGGCCTCCTCCTCCCCCTCCTCGCCGCGCTCGCTGTCGCTGCGCCGGCGACCGCGCAGGGCGACAGCCTCGCGCAATCGGGCGAACCGCCACAGAAAACCTCGGTCCTCTATACCTTCGGCGACGACCCCTGCCCCGAACCGGTCGGCGACGAGATCATCGTCTGCGCCCAGCAGCCCGAATCTGAACGCTACCGCGTCCCCAAGGAACTTCGCGAAGAACTGAAGGACGACGCCCCCGTCGGCGGCGGCAGCTGGGCGTCAAAGGTCGAAGGCTATGACGAGATCGCGCGCCAGACGCGTCCGGGCAGTTGTTCAGCGTCGGGCAGTTACGGCTTCACCGGCTGCGCCGCCGCGGCGCTGCGCGAATGGTTCGAGGCGCGCCGATCGCGCTGACGGAACCCCCCGGCGAAACACAGCGTTTCCTGTCCGCTGATTGACGCGGCCCCACCCGCGCGCCTAGCCTGAACGCCCCCAACAGGAGATCCATCCATGCGCCGTATCGCTCCCCTCGCCGCCCTTGCCCTCGCTGTCGTCGCGGTTCCCGTCGTCATCGCCCAGAACGCGCCCACCGTCCCCGGCGCCCCCGACAAGGCGCGCGTCGCTGCGGGCACCTATGCCGCCGATGCGGGGCACACCATGGTGGTGTGGGAAGTCGATCATTTCGGCTTCAGCAACTACACCGGCATCTTCGGCGACGTGACCGGCACCCTCGTCATCGACCCCGCCAACCCCGCCGCGTCAAAGGTCGATGTCACGATCCCCGTCGCCAAGGTCACCACCGCCAGCAGCGGCCTCACCGGCCATCTGCTGCGCGCGGGCAAGGACGGCGGCAAGCCCGACTTCTTCGGCGCCGCCCCCGCCGACGCCAAATTCGTTTCGACCCGCGTCGACCTCGACGATGACGGCGACGAAGCCAAGGTCACCGGCAACCTGACCCTCAACGGCGTCACCAAGCCGGTCACCCTCGACGTCGATTTCCACGGCGCCGGGACCAATCCCTTTAACAAGAAAGCGACGATCGGTTTCGAGGCCGAGGGCAAGATCCGCCGCAGCGATTTCGGCATCGCCTATGGAATCCCGGCGGTCAGCGACGAGGTCGAACTCGAAATCCACGCCGCGTTCGAAAAACAGTAAGCGCGGCGGTACCGCACCCCAATCTGTCACACGCGCCGCGTAAAAGCCGAGGCGGGATCTCACCGGTCCCGCCCCCTTTTGCGAGGAGCCCGTGTGATGAGCGAACTGGTACGCGAAATTGTCGACGTGAACGCCTTCATCGGCGGCGACGAGGAACATCCGCTGCTGACCGTCGAGGCCGAGGGTCTCACCCCCACCGCGGGCTGGGCCAATGTCCGGCTCGACCCGCATGTTTACAGCACCCCGCCCGAGGACGGCGTCCAGGACTTCGACCTCGTCGGTGATCGCCCCGCGGGAAGCGAAGAGGGCGCACTCACCCAGATCGAGGCCGCGTGGGAAGGCCCGCTCCCCGACTGGCTGATCGCGGTGCGCGTCCACGCGATCGACAATATGATCGAGGACGAGATTTTCGAGCCGTGGGACGAGGACGACGCGGAGAGCGAAGCCGCCTGACGCTCGCCCCGCCGCGCGTTTTCCGGTCCCCTGCCTGCGCCGGACCGCGACCCCCTCGCGGTCCGGCGCCGTTTTGCGGTTCATCGCCCAGCCAGCAAGCCGCGCCTAGCCTCCCCTAATCAAAGGGAGGTCCATCATGCGTATCCTGCTGCTCGCCGCCGCGCTCATCGCCACCCCCGCGCTCGGCCAAACCAACCCCCAGATCGATTATCCCGCGTTCCAGGCGCTGACGACCAGCGTCGCGCCGCAGCGCGCCACGCGCCTGCTTGCTTTCGACGCCTTCAAGGCCGAGGCGGCGAAGCCCGACGTCCTGCTCCTCGACGCCCGCTCAGCCAGTGCCTTCGCCCGCGGCCACATCAAGGGCGCGGTCAACCTGCCGCTCACCGATTTCACCGCGGACAGCCTCGCCGCGGTGATCGGCGCCAACCCCGACCGTCCCATCCTCATCTATTGCAACAATAATTTCCGCAACAATGTCGCCCCGGTGCCGGTCAAATCGGTCGCCCTCGCGCTCAATATCCAGACCTTCATCAACCTCGTCGGCTATGGCTATCCGAATGTGTACGAGCTCGCCGATGTCGTCGATTTCAATGATCCCAAAGTCGGGTGGGTGAAGGGCTGACAACAAACTTCGTCGTTGCGAGGAGCGTAGCGACGAAGCAATCTCCAGCCATCGGCAAAGCGGAACGTCCGCTGGAGATTGCGTCGCTTCGCTCGCAATGACGAAGAGCGCCCCGCCCACGCAATTTTCCCACTCCCCCCTTGCCAAGCGCGACATTTTGCATCACTAGGGCGGCCATGCGCGGCAACGCCCTCCTGCTTCTGCGACTTACACGCCCTTGGGCGTGACACTGGCTGCGCGTTAGTCGCGGCCACCCGCTCAAGGGTCCGATCGACATATTCGCAACCGACCAGCAGAAGACCATCCCATGACCATGCTCCGCGACCCTTCGGTCAAGTACAGCGCCTTTCCGCAAGTTCCGCTCGCGCACCGCGAATGGCCCACCCGCGTCACCACCGCCGCGCCGATCTGGCTGTCCACCGACATGCGCGACGGCAATCAGGCGCTGATCAACCCGATGGATGCCGAGAAAAAGGCGCGCTTCTTCGACCTCCTCTGCCGCATCGGCCTGAAAGAGATCGAGGTCGGCTTCCCCAGCGCCGGCGCGACCGAGTTCGACTTCATCTCCGGCCTCGTCCAGCACGGCCGCATCCCGGGCGACGTCACCCCGCAGGTGCTCACCCAAAGCCGCGCCGACCTCATCCGCACCAGCTTCGACAGCCTCGCGGGTGCGAAAACCGCGATCGTCCACGTCTATAACGCGGTCAGCCCCGCCTGGCGCCGCATCGTGTTCGGCATGGAGATGCCCGAGATCAAGGCGATCGCGATCGAGGGCGCCAAGCAATTGCGCGACAACGCCGCGCGCCTCCCCGGCACCGACTGGCGGTTTCAGTACAGCCCCGAAACATTCTCGACCGCCGAACTCGATTTCAGCATCGAGTGCTGCGCCGCGGTGATGGACATCCTCCAGCCCACCACCGACAAGCCGATCATCCTCAACCTGCCCGCCACGGTCGAGGCGTCGACCGCGAACATCTACGCCGACCAGATCGAATATTTCTGCAAGAATTTGCCCGGCCGCGACCGCGCGATCATCTCGCTCCACACCCACAACGACCGCGGCACCGGCGTCGCCGCCGCCGAACTCGGCCTGCTCGCGGGCGCCGACCGCGTCGAGGGTTGCCTGTTCGGCAATGGCGAGCGCACCGGCAATAGCTGCCTCGTCACCATCGCGCTGAATATGTACACGCAGGGGGTCGACCCCGGGCTCGACTTTTCGAACATCGACGACGTCATCGCGACGGTCGAATATTGCAACCAGCTCCCCGTCCACCCGCGCCACCCCTATGGCGGCGAGCTGGTCTATACCGCCTTTTCGGGCAGCCATCAGGACGCGATCAAGAAAGGCTTCGCCGCGCGCGAACGCCAGAATGACGAACGCTGGGAAGTCCCGTATCTGCCCATCGACCCCGCCGACCTCGGCCGCAGCTATGAAGCGGTGATCCGCGTCAACAGCCAGTCGGGCAAGGGCGGCGTCGCCTGGGTACTCGAACAGGACAAGGGGCTGAAATTGCCCAAGAAGATGCAGGCCAGCTTCAGCCATGTCGTGCAGGCGCTGGCGGATGAGACCAGCCGCGAGCTGACCGCCGACGACATCTGGGGCGCGTTCGAAACCGCCTATCTCAAGGTCGAGGCCAAGCGTTTCCAGCTCGTCGACTGGTCCGAAAGCCACGCCGGAACCGACCGCATCTTTGCCGGCAAGCTCACCATCGACGGCGCCCCGCGCAGCGTCAGCGGCCGCGGTAACGGCCTGATGAGCAGTGTCATCGCCGCGCTCGCCGAATCCGGCGGCCCGGTCATGGACATCGTCGATTACAGCGAGCACGCGATCGGCCAGGGCAGCACCGCGCAAGCCGCCGCCTATGTCGAATGCCGCACGCCGGACGGCAAAAGCGTCTTCGGCTGCGGCCTCGACACCGACGTCGCGACCGCCAGCGTGCGCGCGATCCTGAGCGCCGCCAACGGCGCCTGACATCGTGATGACGCTCAGCCACCGCCTCGCGCAGCCGTCGGACTTGGGCGCGCTGCGCGCGGTGATGGCGCTCGCGATCGCTGAGTTGCAAAAGGGCTTCCTCGACGATGCCCAGATCACCGCCAGCTACGCCGTCATGGGCCTCGACACCCAGCTGATCGCCGACGGCACCTATTTCGTCATCGAGGCGGATGGTCAGATCGCGGGCTGCGGCGGCTGGTCGCACCGCGCGACGCTCTACGGCGGCGACCACAGCGCCGCCCTGCGCGACCCCGCCCCGCTCGACCCCGCCACCGACGCCGCGCGCATCCGCGCCATGTACACCCACCCCGCCTTCGCCAGGCAGGGCGTCGGCCGCATGGTGATGGCGCTCTGCGAAGCCGCCGCGCAGCAGGCCGGCTTCGCCCGCACCGAGCTGATGGCCACCCTATCCGGCGAACCCCTCTACCGCGCCTGCGGATATACGCCGATTGAGCAGATTGAAGCGCTGGGTCCGAATGGTGCGAGCGTGCCGCTCATCCGCATGGGGAAGCAGCTCGGCAGATAATCGATCCGCCCTGTGCGAAGCCATAGGGGAGCGACAGACTGTGCGCACCGCCAAACGGGATTGCTCGCGAGGCGAGTGATATCGGGCAGTGGCACGACAGCAAGATCGACTGACTGCTGTCAATCGACCTTTCTTGACGATTTCCCGTTCGCCTCTAATCTTCCGCCAACTACACGCCAGTTATTTTCAAAACGCTTAGGCGGAAGGGATCTAGATGAATATCAATGAGCTTAAGGCACTATCAGATTGGTTTCATGAACATTTTTCAGAGGTCCAGAAACTGTATGGAAAACTTCTTCAACCCATACAGCACAACGCCAACCAAGCAGGCAAACAACCCCTCGAAAGTCAGCTAAATGAGTTAATTGGCTATCTGGAACAGATGAAGTTCGACGATCTATCCCTTCAACAGATAAATCTTCTAGATGACTTAGGTGTCAGTGAATATATCGGTCCCCAAGGCGCTCGTTTCGTCGAAGGGACGATTAGAACCTCTGAATACGACCCTTCTACAGCGGCGACCCGCATCAATGATGCAATCAATTCAATAACGCAAGCGCACGACGGCTTTCAAGCATATCGCAATTCCCTCAGTTCCCTCGGCATCGGTGAGAGTGATGATGACGAGTCCGATTTCATAACGATCAGGATTGGTTTTCAGAACAACGCCTCAATAAATAACGTAACAGATTTAAAGAACTATTCAAAAGATTGGTACGACATTATCAGAGGAATTGCACTTGCTGCAAATGAAGCGCCAGAATCGACGAAAGTTGTTGGCGCATCGACAGGGTCAATTATTCTTATTTTAGCTGGAACAGCGTCGGTTACCGCAATACTTGCTTTAATATCAAAAAATATAGCTTCTGTTACAAAAGACATCATAGGCATCGCTCATCAAATTGAAGATTTGAGAGGAAAAAAGCTCTTAAGCTCGGTGATAGAAAAGGAACTAAAAAAACTTGAAGGAGAGAAAAAGAAGAGCGCCGAGGAAGAGATAATCAATCTAGTTTCCAAAAAAATTCCTGGAATTGACGGCGAAAAGATTACCGCGTTATCAGGCTCAATTAGAAAGCTTCTGACGTTCAATGAGAAGGGTGGTAACGTCGATTTTGTAGCGCCTGAAGCCAACTATGAGATTGTTGACGAGAATGGCATCGCGGACAACCCAATTGGCACCCTCGCCGCGGCGCGAGAGGCAATTCATGAATATCAGGAAATTCGCGAACAGATCAAATTGCTGACGGATCAAACGGGTCAGGATTTGTAGAAGGAAAAATCACATTATTCCTCTTTCCTACATTTAACCCATATGGTTCTATCTCTCGGTTCCATCAACCGAAAAGGACGAATCAATGGACGACGCCGATGACTATCCCGCTTTCCTCCCCGCCCCCGCCAGCTACCACTGGACCCCCAAACTCCAGCGCGACTTTCTTGAAAGCCTCGCCACCACCGGGTCGGTGAAAATCTCCGCGGCCAAGGTCGGCATGTCGCCGTCCGCGGTCTATCAGCTCAAGCACCGCGCCGCGGGCGCCGCGTTCAAGCTGGGCTGCGCCGCGGCGGTGCTGATCGCGCGCGGGCGGCTGGTCGACGAGCTGCTCGACCGCGCGATCTGGGGCTATGACGAAACCGCCGAGCTGCTGCGCGAAGAGGGGCGCAGCTTTGCCAAGCGCCGCCGCCTCGATTCGCGCCTGGGCCTCGCGATGCTCGCGCGGCTCGACAAGATGATCGAAACGCCCGCAGAGGCCGGGGAGAATATGCTGGCGCAGCTGATCGCGGGCGACTGGCCGGGCTTCCTGGCGCTGTTCGACGCCGCCGCCGCGCACGACGCAAACGGCGCGGACGACGCCGATGGCCAGCCCGCCCCGCTCACCACCGCGCTCGCGCTCTGGCTGACTGGCCGCGACAATCGCGCCAACCCACTCGCCGCGCTGTGGCAGGACAGTACAATCGCGAGTGAAGTTGCGCAGATTTCCGCCGATTTCGGCGCCGACGGCGAAACCGAGGAAACCCCGGAACAGGCCGCCGCCGCGATGACCGTGTGGTACGACGACCACGCCGACGACTGGCGCACCGACTTCCCGCCGCCCGCCGATTTTTGGGGGCATGAGGACGGCCAGTTCGGCGACCGCGCCTATGCCCGCGCGCTCGATGACGACGAGCTGGAAGTGTACGAAAACCTGCGCGCGGCCGAGGTCACCCCGCTGCTGATCGCGGGCGAAGCCGCGCGGCGTGCTTTCTTCGCGCTGCCCGATGCCGCCAACGATGCTGCGGGCGAAACTGCGGGCGCGGTCGACTGGCCGGGACAGCGGGCGCACGGGTGAGCGGCGGTGGGGCGCGGCCGCGGTTCGGCGCGGGCGGCGGCGCCTTACAATCGCCTTGCTCCGCCCCCATATAGGCATCATCGCGGCACCGATGGTCATGAGCCGCCGCGGCTGAGAGACTTGCGCGCTCCCGCTTACCCCAACAGGAGCCGCGCCCGATGAACAGCCGAGCCAAACCCGTCAATCCACCCGTCCGCAAGGCGCCCGTCGCCGCGCCTGCCAGGCCCGCCAGCGCCGCGGCAGGGGCCGACGCTGCGAGCGATGCCGACGCGCCCACCCGCGCCCGCAGCAACAATTATTTCCGCAAGAACCGCACCCCGCTCGCGCGCGACGATGCCAAGCGGCAGGGCGACATCAGCCAGCTCGCGTTCCTGACCATGGGCGGGCGCGACGCGGCGGTCGAATTCCTCAACAGCGAAAACGCCGCGCTCGGCGGCCGTCCGCTCGCGCTCGCCACCGCCAGTGCCGAGGGTTTTGAACAGGTCGCCGCCGCGATCCGCGCCCTGGCGCCCGGCGCCGAAACCTCATGAGCCGCGCGATGAACGTCACGCTGCCCGAGGCCGAGGTGACCGCGCTGTGCAAGAGCGCGGGGGTGATCATCAGCGCGATCGAGCCCCTGCCCGACGGCGGCACCCGCCTCGTCTGCGTCTCCCCCGACGGCGCCGACAAGATGCGCAAGAAACTGAAGAAAAGCCTGATCGACGGCACCGTCACCCGCCACCGCTTCTACCGCGCCCCGGGGTCCGAAGGGGGCTATTAACGGAGCGCTAGGCGACTTCGGCCAAGGATTGCGGGGTCGCGAACCGCTGGCGATATTCGTGCGGTGACAGGCCGATGATGCGGTGGAACAATTTGCGGAACGCCGCCGCATCCTCATATCCGACGCCCCACGCGATCTGGTCGACCGTGCGCTTGGTAAATTCCAGCAGCTCGCGCGCTTTCCCGACGCGCAGATGCTGGACATATTCGACCGGGGTCATCCCGGTGGCGGCCTTGAACCGCCGCTGGAACGTCCGCTCCTCCATCCCCGCCTCGCCCGCCATCGCGGGGACGGCGACCGGACCAACCCCGCGCGCCTGCAACCAGTGCTGGACCCGCAGGATCGCCTCGTCGCCGTGGGTCAGTTTCGGGGCGAAGCTGGCATAATTCTTCTGCTCGCGGCCATTGGGATCGATCAGCAGGAAACGCGCCGTCTCCATCATCACCGTCGGCCCCAGCAACCGCTCGACGATCCGCAGCCCCAGGTCGGTCCACGCCATCAGCCCGCCCGCAGTCACAATGTCACCATCGTCG
Organism: Alphaproteobacteria bacterium; assembly: GCA_018823905.1. Lineage (GTDB taxonomy): Bacteria > Pseudomonadota > Alphaproteobacteria > Sphingomonadales > Sphingomonadaceae > Sphingopyxis. The sequence goes on along the minus strand of JAHJHL010000201.1, from coordinate 12,904 downwards.
ATCACCATCCGGTCGGCCTCCAACCGTACATCGGGAAAGCGGGTGCGGAACTGCTCGGCAAAAAACCAGTGCGTCGTCGCCGGCCGCCCCGCCAGCAAGCCCGTCGCCGCCAAAGCAAACGCCCCGCCGCAATTCGACGCCAGCACCGTCCCCTGCGCATGCCGGTCGAGCAACCAGCGCGCATAGGGCTCGACCTCCCCGGGTTCGAGCAGCTTGTGCAGGCTCCCCGGCGCAATCAGCACCGCGGGCGAATTGGCTGCGGGCTGATCGGGGTGACTGTCGTAAAAGCGCGCCAGCCCGCCACCGTCCTGCAGGCGCCAATGGCTGACGCGGATCGGGGCGCGGTCGTGCTGGACTGCAAAGCGCCCCGCAATATCGAACAGATCGGTGATGCCATGCACCATGCCCATCTGGCAGTCGGGATAGGTCATCAACCCGACCTCGATCAGCGGCACAGTCGCCGCGTCGGGCACCTTCAGCTTGGGCATAATCGCTCCTTTGTCGGATTTGAACCGCATAATGTCGTATCCGCCAATCCCGCGCAAGCCCGGTACGGCCTAAATCCATGTCATCGGGACGGACACCTCGCCCCCTAAACCGAAAGGAACCAAGACATGACCACGATCACCACGCAGGACGGCACGCACATCTTCTACAAGGACTGGGGTCCGAAGACCGGCCAGCCGATCATCTTCTCGCATGGCTGGCCGCTCACGGCCGACGCCTGGGATGTCCAGATGGTCTTTTTCGCCAACCAGGGCTTCCGCACCATCGCCCACGACCGCCGCAGCCATGGCCGCTCGGATCAGGTCTGGGAAAACAACAACATGGATCAATATGCCGACGACCTCGCCGAACTGATCGAACAGCTGGACCTGAAGGACGTCATCCTCGTCGGCCACTCGACCGGCGGCGGCGAAGTCACCCGCTATATCGGCCGCCACGGCACGGCGCGGGTCGCCAAGATCGCGCTGATCGGGGCAGTTCCGCCGCTGATGCTCAAGACCGAAGCCAATCCCGGCGGGCTGCCGATCGACGCCTTCGACGGCATTCGCAAAGGCACCTTCGACAACCGCCCGCAGTTCTTCAAGGACCTGACCATCCCCTTCTACGGCTACAACCGCGACGGTGCGGTGGCCAGCGAAGCGCTGCGCGACGATTTTGTGCGACAGGGGATGATGGGCGGGCTCAAGGGCCAGCTGGACAGCATCCGAGCCTTTTCGGAAAGTGACTTCAACGACGACCTGAAGAAATTCGACGTTCCGACGCTCGTCCTCCACGGCGACGACGACCAGATCGTTCCCGTCGATGCCTCGGCCCACGCCACGGTGAAGATTGTCAAACAGGCGGTGCTGAAAATCTACGAAGGCGCCGACCATGGCCTGACGGTCACTCACCAGGACCGGTTCAACGCCGATCTTCTGGATTTCATCGACAGCTGATACACGGAGGCGCGGTCCAGCCCGATCGCGCCTCCTTCTTCATCAAGGAGAAACGCCGTGACCAAACAAAGCTTCCTCATCACCGGCGCATCGGACGGCATCGGCGCCGTCTATGCCGACCGCCTCGCCCGCCGCGGGCATGATCTGATCCTCGTCGCGCGCCGCGCCGACAAGCTTGCCGAACTTGCAGAAGAGCTACGCAGCGACACCGGCGTTTCCGTCGATGTCATCGCCGCCGACCTCGCCAATCCCGACGACCTGGCGCGCGTCGAAACTCGCCTGCGGACCGATGAAGCGATCACCGGTCTGATCAACAACGCCGGCATTGCTGGCGAGACCAGCTTCGTCGAAGCCGACCCCGCACAGCTGACCGCGCTGATCAACCTCAATATCCTGGCCGTGACCCGGCTGACCGCAGCCATAGCGCCCCGGCTTGCTGCGAAGGGCAGCGGGGCGATCATCAACATCGGCTCGGTGACGGCACTGATTCCGGACGGCTTCACCGCTACCTATCCGGCAAGCAAGGCCTATGTGCTGGCGTTCAGCGAAGCGTTGCAAGTCGAACTCGGCGCCAAAGGCGTCCAGATTCAGGCGGTGCTGCCGGGGGCGACCCGCACCCCGATCTGGACCGATGAGCAACTCGCCAGCCTTCCCGCCGAGATCGTGATGGACGTGGACCAAATGGTCGATGCCGCGCTCGCGGGTTTCGACGCGGGCGAAGTTGTAACCATCCCCGCGCTGCCCGACATGGCAGATTACGACGCCTATATCGCCGCGCGCGCCGCGCTGCGTCCCAACCTGTCGCTGGCGCGCCCCGCGCCGCGCTATCGGTAAGGAGGCCGTGCCATGATCCTCGGCCTCACCATCCCGCAATTCACCGCGCTCCACGTCGCGATCAGCCTCGTCGGCATCGGCGCGGGCCTGATCGCCCTCCCCGCCTTTGCGCGCGGCCTGATCCTGCCGCGCACGACCGGCATCTTCCTGTGGACGACGCTGCTGACGAGCCTCACCGGTTTCCTGTTCCCGATCGTCGCCTTCACCCCGGCGCTCGGTTTCGGAATCCTCTCGACGCTGATCCTCGTCGCCACCTTCTGGGCCTGGTACGGTCGCAAACTCGCCGGCAGCGCCGCCACCATCTATGCGACAACCGCCACGCTCGCGCTCTACCTCAACCTGTTCGTGCTGGTGGTGCAGAGCTTCCTGAAAGTGCCCACGCTTAACGCGCTTGCCCCGAATGGAAGCGTACCGCCCTTCGGCATCGCCCAGGGCGCGCTGTTGATCGCGATGGTCGGCCTCGGCTACCTGACGTTCAAGGCGGCGCGGCGCCGAACCGCCGCGGTCTGACACATCCAAAACCAACGGCAAGGGCGGCTTCGGCCGCCTTTGCCCGTTTCAACGTCGCCAACCCCTCTTGCACCACCTTCCGTTTACGTTAAGGTCAGTTTCAAACTGCTACCGGAGAGTGATTCATGGCCCTTCCCCCCATTTTCGACCGCCTGCGCCTGCCCGTCATCGGCTCGCCCCTGTTCATCGTGTCGGGGCCGGAACTTGTCATCGCGCAGTGCAAGGCGGGGGTCGTCGGCAGCTTCCCGGCACTCAACGCGCGGCCGCAGACATTGCTCGACGAATGGCTGCACCAGATCACCGAAGAACTTGCCGCGTGGGACCGCGCCAATCCCGACCGGCTGTCGGCACCCTATGCGGTCAACCAGATCGTCCATAAATCGAACGACCGCCTCGAACAGGACATCGCCACCTGCGCCAAATGGAAGGTGCCGATCACCATCACCTCGCTCGGCGCGCGCGAGGAGCTCAACCAGGCGGTGCATAGCTGGGGCGGCATCACCCTCCACGACGTCATCGACGATCGCTTTGCGCGCAAAGCGGTCGAAAAGGGCGCCGACGGCCTGATCCCCGTCGCGGCGGGCGCGGGCGGGCACGCCGGACGGCAATCGCCCTTCGCGCTGGTGCAGGAAATCCGCGAATGGTTCGACGGCCCCGTCGCGCTGTCGGGCGCCATCGGCCACGGTCGCTCTATCCTCGCGGCGCAGGCGTGCGGCGCCGATCTCGCCTATATCGGCAGCGCCTTCATCGCCACCGCCGAAGCCAACGCCGATCAGGCGTATAAGGACGGCATTGTCGAGGGCCGTGCGGGCGACATCGTCTATTCGAACCTGTTTACCGGGGTGCATGGCAATTACCTGCGCCAGTCGATCGTCGCGGCGGGCATGGACCCCGACAACCTGCCCGAGGGCGACCTGTCGACCATGAATTTCGGTTCGGGCGGCAATACCAAGGTCAAGGCGTGGAAAGACATTTGGGGATCGGGCCAGGGCATCGGCCCGGTCTCCGCAGTGCGCCCCGTCGCCGAATTTGTCGCCGAACTCGAAGCGCAATATCTCGCCGCGCGCCGCGAGCTGGAGGCGAAGGTCAGGCTGTAACGCCTCCGAACAACCGTTCGATGGCATCGTCCAGATAGGGGCGATCGACAAACAATCGCATCGGATCGCGGCGGTTGAGCCAGAAACCGGCGCCATGCCTGTCGGTCAGCGCCCGCCGCGTCGTGTCCTGCAACAGACGCAGCCGCATCACTGCGGTGCGTCGCGCAAACCGCAGGTCAGCGGGTGCGTACAAGACAAAATGCCGCCGGATCTGCTCGACCCGCGCCGCAACGACGTCGCTATAGCCTTGATGCGGCCCGCGGTGCAGCGCGTGGCCCGACAAGAGCGCCGCGGGTTCGCTCGCGGGCAGCATCAGCCCGTTGCAGCAGAACTGCGCGAGCGCGAAGCCCTCGGCACGCAAATGGTCGAACATCTCCGCCATTTGCCCACGGCCCAGCAGCGCGATCGGGATCAGATGATGTCGCTGGAACCCGAGTTGCGGTGGCGGTGCGCCCTGCCAGCCGCGGTTCGGCATCAGTGATCGCGGCCAAACTCGACGATCACGGTCGATCGCTGCCCATCGATGACCGGCGACGGCGACAGGTCGATCCATTCGCCGCTCTCCAGCCCGCGCATCGAGCGAGCGCGCTTCACCGGTCCGTTCAGCATCATGTCGAGCGCCAGCCGCGACAGGCGCCGCACCATTTCGGCCACCGTCCATCCATCGGGTATCCGCGCTTCCAACTCCTGCCCCGCAAACAACGCCAATCCGCGCGTTCCCATGCTCGCGCCTGCGGGGCCTTCGCGGCGCCGGAACGCAACCAGATGCAGCACCGGCGGCATCCCGCTCGCCAGCATTTCGGTGATCGCAGCGCGAAACTGCGGCGCGTCGGACCATAGTCGCGCCGGGGACCAAAACAGATGGCTGGCATCGAACAGGTCGATCAGCAGCACCATCATCTTGAAAAATTCGCGCATCTGCGTCGGCTGTGCGGTCGCCGCCGCAGGCTCGTCCGTCGCTTCGGGCAAGAACATCCAGCAATGCCCATCATGCCGCCAGTCGCGTGGCAGGCTCGCGGCGAGCAGGCTGGTCGATGAATGGTCAGGATCGGCCGCGGCGCGCGCTGCGTCCGCGGCGGGACCAGCCAAAACCGACACCGCACCGAAACGCAGACGAAAGCGCAGCGCAGCCATATCGGCATCTTCGCTCTCGACCCGCTCCGGCCGCAAGCCCATATGACGCAGCGCCGTTTCCAGCGCATCCGATGACTGTCCCCGCATCGCGGCGCCGACAATCAGCGCAAAGGGTTCCGGCGGCACCGGCAGGATCAAAGCATCCGTGTTCCCCGCGTCCATGTCGCCCGCCAACCCCCATCGCCTCGCGCGTGCATCGCAAGACCGGCGACAATGTTCAAACGCATAATCGCGGATGACGCAGAGTTAATCTTGCCGTCGGCCTCAGATCGCGACCTGGCTGCCCAGTTCGACGACGCGGTTGGTCGGCAGGCGGAAATATTCCATCGCGCTTTCCGAGTTGCGCAGCATCCACGCGAACAGTTTTTCGCGCCAGATCGGCATCCCAGGCTTGCTCGCCGCGATCAACGTCTGGCGCGACAGGAAAAAACTCGTCTCGAGCATCTTGAACTCGCCGCCGCAGCTCGTCACGCGCTTCAGCGCGTCGGGCACGTCGACCGGCTGCATGAAGCCGTAGTTCAGAATCAGGCGATGGAACCCCTGCCCCAGATCCTCGAGCGCGCAGTGATTTTCCTCGCGCACGAACGGCACGTCGGCGACCTTGATCGTCAGCAGGATGATCCTCTCGTGCAGCACCTTGTTGTGCTTCAAATTATGAAGCAGCGCGTGCGGCACGCCGTCGCTGCTCGACGTCATGAACACCGCGGTTCCCGGCACGCGCGTCGCGCTGTTCGCCGCCGATTTGACGAACACCGGGATCGGCATCGCCCCCTCGGCCATTTCCTGCTGCATCAGCTTGCGCCCGCGCGACCAGGTGGTGAGCATCGTGAAGATGATCAGGCCGATCGCCAGCGGCACCCATCCGCCGTCGGGTACCTTGATCAGATTGGCGCCGAAATAGGCGATGTCGACGATGAAGAATACCGCGAGAACCGGAAGCGCCTTCCACGCCGGCCATTTCCACAAGGTAAAGAGCACGACCGAAAGCAGGCAGGTGTCGATGAACATCGCGCCGGTCACCGCGATGCCATAGGCCGCGGCAAGGTTGCTCGACGAGCCAAAGAACAGCACCAGGATGATCACCATCGTCATCAGGAACCAGTTGACCACCGGGATGTAGATCTGCCCTGCGGCGGAAGCGCTCGTGTGCTCGACGCGCAGGCGAGGGATGAAGCCAAGCTGGATCGCCTGCTGAGTCAAAGAGAAGGCGCCCGAAATCACCGCCTGGCTGGCGATGATCGTCGCGAGCAGCGCGAGGATGACGACGGGAACCTCCAGATATTGCGGCATCATCTGAAAGAACGGGTCCGAAATCAGATCGGCACGCGGCCCGGCTTCGGCAGCAAGGACCATCGCCCCCTGCCCCATATAGTTGAGCATCAGCGCGGGCAGCACAAAAGCCAGCCAGCTGATCCCGATCGGCCCGCGCCCGAAATGCCCCATATCGGCATAAAGCGCCTCGGCACCGGTCACCGCGAGAACCACGGCACCCAGCGCGATGAAGGCGGTAAAACCATCGACATAGAAAAAGCGCAGTGCGTTCACCGGATTGATGGTCTCAACGATAATCCACGGATTATCGGCGATGTGCATGATGCCCAATCCGGCCAAGGTGAAGAAATAGAGCAGCATGATCGGCCCGAACAACGCCCCAACCTTCGCCGTCCCGCGCGACTGGATCGCGAACAGCCCGATCAGGATCGCTAGCGCGATCGGGACGATATAGGGTGCAAAGCCCGGATCGATGTAGCGCAGCCCCTCGGTCGCCGACAGCACCGACATCGCCGGGGTGATCATGCTGTCGCCATAAAACAGCGCGGTCGCGAACACCCCGAGCAGGATGATCGGCCACGTCCAGCGCTTCTCGCCCGACGAACGGCTGATCAGCGCGAGCAACGCCAGACTGCCGCCTTCACCCTTGTTGTCGGCCCTCATGATCGTCAGCACATATTTGAAGGTAACGACCAGCATCATCGACCAGAACACCAGGCTCAGCACGCCATAGATGTGCAACTGATCAGGCTCGATCGGGTGATGTCCGGCGAAGGTTTCGCGAAACGCATAAAGCGGACTGGTGCCGATGTCGCCGAACACGACGCCGACCGCGCCGACGGCGAGCTTCAGCTTGCCGTCGCCGGTGTGGCCATGGCCATAATGGCCCGTGTTGGCGGCACTCGGCGCGGCGCTTTCGGCGCCGCTCGCCCCCGTTTGCGACTCAGCAGACATCGCGAGCCTTTAGACGAGCCCGCAGGATTGGAATAGCGTCCATATCAGGGGGTTTGTCCCGGTGCGGGCGGCAGCTGCGGCCCCAGCGCCTGCCGGAGCTGCGCCAGCCGCATTTCCAGATCGGGGCGCCATGGCGCATCGGCGGGACTGCGCTCCAGCAACTGGCTCCACACCGCCTCGGCACCCTTCAGATCGCCGCCCTGCGCGAGGGCTAGCCCGGCAAAAAATGGCGGCGCAGGGTGCGAGGGATCGCGCCGCGCCGCTTCGTCAAACGCCAGCGCAGCCGCGGGCGACATCATCCCGCCGCCATGCGCGGTCAGCGCATTGCCCAGCCCGACCCACAGGTCGACATTGTCGGGATAACGCTCAAGCCCCTTTTCCAGCGTCTGCGCCGCCAGTTCGGTCTTGCCCGTGCGCGCAAATCCGTCGGACATGCCCAGCCATTGCGCTGCCGGACCAAAGCGTTCGGCCATTCCCTGTCGCTGGTCGGTGATCGCGTCGCCAAACCCCGCAGGTTCCTCGGGCACAGCCACTGGCTTGCCGGGCAACGACGGGCTGCCTTGCAGCGCATAGCCCGCGAGGCCCAGCATGACGGCGGCGCCGGCCAGAGGCCGCGCTGCCGCAGGCAGCTTGCCTAGCCAGAAAATCGCGGCAATCGTCAGCAGTGCCGCCAGCATGACCCACAGCCAGATCATGCCTCCTCCTCCGCATCGCGTTCGCCGCGGCGGAAGCGCCCGAACGCCAGCCAGCCGCCGAGCAGCAGGAACAGCAGCGGCCCCAGCCACAGAAACGCGGTCGCGCCGTCGAACGGCGGATCATAACTCACCCAATTGCCATAGCGCGCGACGAGCCATGCCTTGATTTCGTCGGGACTTTCGCCCGCGGCGATTTTGCTGCGCACCTCGTGCCGCATATCGCCCGCCAGCGGGGCATCGCTGTCGGCGATCGACTGGCCCTGACAGACGAGGCAGCGCAATTCCTCCATCAACGTTTTTGCACGCGCTTCGCTTGCCGGATCCTTGAGCTGCTCATAGGCGTAAGGAGCGGGCGGCAGGCGGTCCTGCGCGGCCAGAGAGGAGATGAACGCTCCCAGCGAACCGAGCAGGACGAGCAGCAGCCTCACTTCATCGCCTCCAGCTTCGCGACGATTTCCGGCACCTGCTCGGCCAAAATCACGCCCTGGATCTGCTCGCGAATGATTCCTTTGCCGTCGATCAGGAAGGTCTCCGGCACCCCTGACGACCCGAGCGCGATCTGGACGCTGCTCTGCATGTCCGATCCGATCCGATCGAACGGATTGCCATATTCGCGCAGGAACATCGCGACATCCTCAGGCCGGTCTCGGATCGCGATGCCGTCGATCGGCACCCCCGCGGCCTTCAGCGCCTCCAACTGCGGCGCCTCGGCGCGGCACGGGATGCACCAGCTCGCGAACACATTGACCAACCGCGGCTTGCCGTCGGCGAGCTGGCTGCTCTTCAGCCCTTCCACCCCGGCGGTCGCGGGCGGCAGGTCGAACAGCGGCATCGGCTTGTCGATCCACTGCGACTGGATCAGCGTCTCGGCGGGCGTCGTCAGCCGGTAGATAAAGGCGCCAAACAACAATCCCATGATCGCCAGCGGCACAAAGAGAACCCAGCGGTTGGTCATGGCGCAAAGCGCTCCTCTGATTTCCGGCGGCGCCGTGATCGCCAGATGCCCAGCAACTGCGCGCGGCCGAGCAGCGACAGCACCGCGCCCAGCGCGATCAGTCCGCCGCCGAGCCATATCCACCACACCAGCGGCTTCCACCACAGCCGGATCTGGTAACGGTCGGCGGTGCCGTCGTCGCTCGTCACCGGCTGCCCCAGCACCGCATACAGCTGCCCGCCCGGCCGCGTCAGCAACGCCGCCTCGTTGGTTTCGGTCGGCGCGGTCCCCATCAAGCCGGGGAAGGTGCGCGCCTCGGGCCGCATCGTAAAGGACTGGCCGCCCGACGTCGTTGCGACCAGCGTGCCTTCAATCGATGTGAAATTCGGCCCCGCCACCGGCTTCACGCCGACAAATTTCACCGCAAAATCGCCGACCTTGATCACGTCACCGGGTGCTGCGGCGACCAGCCGTTCCTTGATGAAGGCACTTTCGGCGCCCATTCCGGCCAGACACACCGCGACGCCGAAATGCGCGATCACCATGCCCCAGGTCGGCAGCGGCGTGCGGCGGAGGTTCCGACCCCACAGCGGTGCGAGACTGGCTACCGCAACGACGCCCGCGACGGTCATGCCGAGCAGCGGCAGGATGCCGACTTTGCCGCCGAACAGGATCAGCGCGAACAGCACCGCCGCCCCGGCAAAGATCGCCAGCGGCAGCCGTGACCACAGCTTCTTGCCGTCGTCCTTGCGCCAGCCGAGCAGCGGTCCCGCCACCATCACGAGGCACAAGATGAGTGCCAGCGGCCCGGCGACCCGATTGTAATAGGGCGGCCCGACCGAAATCTTCTCGCCCATCGCCTCGGCGACGATCGGGTACAACGTGCCAAGCAGGACGAGCGCGAGGATCGTCGTCAGCAAAAGATTGTTGATCACCAGCGCGCCCTCGCGGCTGAGCAGCGCGAACTTCTTGCCCTCTGCAACGCTTCCCGCGCGCAAGGCAAACAGCGTCAGCGCCCCGCCGATATAGATCGCCATCAGCACGAGCAGAAATGTCCCGCGCTCGGGATCGACCGCAAAACTGTGGACGCTCGTCAGCAGGCCCGACCGCACGATGAAGGTGCCGACCATCGACATCGAAAAACCGATCACCGCCAGCATCACCGTCCACGCGCGCAGTGCATTGCGCGTCGCCGTTACCGCGACCGAGTGGAGCAACGCTGCACCAGCCAGCCACGGGATCAGCGAGACATTCTCGACCGGATCCCAGAACCACCAGCCGCCCCAGCCAAGCTCATAATAGGCCCAATAGCTGCCCGCGGTGATCCCGATGGTGAGGAATATCCAGCTAAACAGCACCCACGGCCGCATCGCGCGGGCGAACGCAGGCCCGATCTCGCGCGTGATCAGCGCGCCGACGGCAAAGCTGAACGCGACCGACAGCCCGACATAGCCGACGTAAAGCGTCGGCGGGTGGAAGGCGAGCCCGATGTCCTGGAGCAGCGGGTTGAGCCCCTGCCCGTCCGGCGGGGCCACCGGCAACCGGTTGAACGGGTTCGACGAAAAGATCAGGAACGCAAAGAAACCGAGGCCGAGCGCCGCCTGCGCGCTCAAGGTCGCGATCAGTGTATCCTCGCGCAGCCGCTTTTCGAACAGCGCGATCAGCGCCCCCGACAGCGACAGGATCGTCAGCCAGAGCAGCATCGATCCTTCGTGATTGCCCCATGTCCCGGCGATCTTGAAGACTATCGGTTTCAAGCTGTTGCTGTTGCGCGCGACCAGCTCGACCGACATGTCGGAGCGCACGAACAGCGCGATCAGCAGGCCGAATGCAATCGCGGTGAGCACTCCCTGCGCAACGCTGGCCGGGCGAACCAGCGCCGCCAGATCCTTCTGCCCGCCCCGCAGGAATAGCGTCCCCGCGACGAGCGACAGGCAGGCGAGCGCTGCGGCGATCCATAGCAGGGCCAGACCGAGTTCGGCGATCATGTGACTGCCGGCGCCTTCATATTCTTCGGCATCTCGCCCATCTGCGGCGGCATATAGCGTTCGTCATGCTTCGCCAGGATGCGATCGGCAACGAACGTCCCGTCGGCGCGCATCCGGCCGTCGGCGACCATGCCCGATTCCTCGCCGAACAGGTCGGGGACGATGCCTTTATATTCGACCGGCACCGACGCCTTGCCGTCGGTTGCAACGAAACGGATCGTCAGACCGTCGCTCTGCCGCGCTATGCTGCCCAAGGCGACCATGCCGCCCAGCCGCATCGGTTCGCCAACGGCCGCCTTGCCGCCCTTGATCTCGACCGGCGTGCGGAAATACGCGGCTTCGTCACGCAGCGCGCTCGCACCAAGCACCCCCGCGCCCGCAATCCCCGCGACCGCGAACAGCGCGAGCACCAATCGTTGATGCTTTGCCTTCATGATTGGTCCCGCCGCAGCGCATCGCTACGCCGCTCGGCCTTGACCATCGCGCGCCAGCTCGACCACAGCACCGCGCCGGTCAACAGCACCGTCAGCCCGTAGGCCGCCGCCACATAGGCCCATTGCCCGCTGCCGCTGATCACCCCCGTCACGCTCAATTCCCCTCGTCGTCGGCCAGTCGCCGCAGCCGCGCCGCAACGCGGTTGTCGGCGATGATCCGCCGCATCCGCATCAAGACAATAGCGCCGAATAGCAGCGAAAAACCCAGCAAGGTCAAGCCCAATGGCCACAGCAGCGCATTGTCGATGCTCGACCCGCGCAGCGTGATGCTCGGCCCCTGATGCAGGCTGTTCCACCACACGACGCTGCGGTTGATAATCGGGATGTTGATCGCGCCGACCAACGCATAGATTGCCGCGCCGCGCGATAATGATCCGCCCTGCCGCTGCCCCTCGTCACCGTTGGTCAGCGCGATAAAACCGGCATAGAGGAACAACAGGACCAGCATCGACGTCATCCGCCCGTCCCATTCCCACCAAGTGCCCCAGGTCGGCTTGCCCCAGATCGACCCGGTCGCGAGGCACAGCGCGGTGAACAGCATCCCCGGCACCGCGATCGCGCGCGCCGCAATGCCCGACAGCGGATGCCGCCACACCATCTGGATCAGTCCGGCCAGCGCCAGCGACGTCCAGCCGCCCATGCCGAGCCATGCAGCGGGAACGTGAACATACAGGATCCGCGCGGTCTCACCCTGCTTGTAATCGCCCGGCACCTGCGTCAGCCCAGCCCACGCACCGGCCAGAACGAGCAGCAGCCCGACACCGAGCAGCCACCGCGTCAGCGGCCTGGCAATCGCCAGAAAACGGGTCGGATTCGCATAAGCGTGCATCGGTTCGCGTCCTTAGGGGAGCCCGGCACGGGGGTCCAGCAATTTGCCCGATGCGACCCGGTCCGGCCCCTCATGCCACGCGATGCGCGAAGGTCAAGCTTCGCCGTTGCAGCTCGATAATCACCCCTCCGGTCGCGTCCATATCCAGCTACCGCCCACCGCCGCCGCGATGATCGGCGCCATCATCCATGGCCAAGGCGCAAACAGCAACGCCAGCACGATGCTAAAGGCAAAGGCGATGCTCGCCGCGATCTTGCCCTTGCGGCTGATCGCGCCCTTTTCGCGCCAAGACAGGATATGATGCCCAAAGGTCGGATGATTGAGCAGCCACGCCTCAAGTCGCGGCGACGAACGTGCGAAGCAGAAGGCGGCCAAGATGACGAGCGGCACAGTCGGCAGTAGCGGCAGAAACGCCCCGACCGCGCCGACCGCGAGCGACGCCCAGCCGCCGACCAAATACAAATGCCGCTTCATTGGGGGTGGCTTAGCGGATTTCGTAATGGACGCCAGCCCACTTCCCGTCGCCCCCGCGAAGGCGGGGGCCGCTGGAGGTTTATTCCCTCATTGCCGAGCAAGGCCGACAGCGGCCCCCGCCTTCGCGGGGGCGACGAGATACCAAAAACCCCAGTTTTCCGAGGCGTCCATGGACGCCTCTTTTTTTACTTGTCTTTGCAACTAATTCTCAATAGCACGATTGGGCAGTCCCCTCCTGCCGGTCGCT
>JAHJHL010000200.1 GCA_018823905.1 Alphaproteobacteria bacterium | reverse complement strand
GCGCTGCCACCTCCCCATCGCTGCGCGACAGGGAGGATAGCGTTGATCAGTCAAACAACTCGCTCAAGAAGCTCTTCTTGTAATTCTTCTTGTACGGCTTGCTGCCGTAATAGCGGTCGTCATGCCCATGCTCGCGATACTGCGGCGGCTGCTGATAGGGCTGCTGCTGCGGCGGAGGCGGCGGTGCCGAGGCGCGCGGGGCAGGGGCGGCGACCGCTTCGCTGCGCTCGATAATCTTGTCGAGCTCGCCGCGGTCCAGCCATACGCCGCGGCATTGCGGGCAATAATCGATTTCGATCCCCTGCCGCTCCGACATCGTCAAATTCACACGGCAGGTCGGGCAAAGCAGGCCTTGGGGGTCGGTCACGAATGATCCTTTCATCGGTTGCGAAAACGGCGGCTGGAAAAGCCGCCGCCTCGTCCAACGCATCATTGCAGATTCGCGTTCCGCGTCAAACCGACAAAGAAAACCCCGCTCCGACCGGGGGCGGAGCGGGGTCAGGGTGCGGCTGGCGGCGCGGTCAGCGTTCGGTTTCGAACACCAACAGGTCGCCCGGCTGGCATTCCAGCTCGGTGCAAATCGCCTCCAGCGTCGAAAAGCGCATCGCCTTAGCCTTGCCGGTTTTCAGGATCGACAGGTTGGCCAGCGTGATCCCGATCCGGTCGGACAGGTCAGTCAGCGTCATCCGCTTGGCGTGGAGCAGGTCATCCAGTTTCACGACGATTGCCATCACACGGTCCCTTCCAGTTCGTCGCGCATCGCGGCGCCCTGTTCGAACACCGCCGCCAGGACAAAGGCGAGCAGGATCGCGAGCAGGCTGCTGATCGAAAGGCCGCCCATCTCGCCGAACTCGCTGCCCGCCTTGGCGATGCTGCTGGCGGTCCAGTGCAGGGGGATGGCCAGCAACTGGACCGCGACCAGCGCCCAGCCGATCCGGCGCAGCCGCGCCGCATTGTCGACGATGAAGGGATCGCGAGCCGCACTGGCGACCAGCGCCTGTAACTGGCGAATGATATAGCCCGCCGCGCCGAGGATTGCGATGAGCAACAGCATCAGCATGCCCAGCGGAAAGCGCATCGTCGTCGCGTCGATGAACTCGGGGGTGGTACGAATTTCGGTCATCACTTCGGGCCAGGCGACGACCAGCGCGACTGCGACCCCGGCGACGACAAGCGCCGACGCGATGACCAACCCCAGCGTCAGCCAGAGCAAACCGCGCGTCGCGCGGAGCAGGGTGGGATTGGTAGTTGGCATATCGTTCTCCGATAGGTTGTTTATCGAAGAACAATATATCACGAGTCGAGCTTATCGTCAATCAATAATATCGAAGAACGATATGAGTGGGGAGCCGGGGCGCGAAGGCGCTGCGATTTTCCATCGTCACCCCGGACTTGATCCGGGGTCCATGACCGCGAGCACCGTCCTTTCGGTGGCGGGCGCTATGGATCCCGGATCAAGTCCGGGATGACGACGGGGAAGGATTCAGATCGCCCGCCAATCAAACGTCAGCGGCGCCTCGCGAAACGCGAAGCGGCCGGGATCACAGCCGCTCAATCTTCTGCGCCGCCTCGTCGATCAGCGCGACGATGTTGTGCAGCGTCGCCTTTTCGAGATCGCGGTCGCGCAATCGGTCCATCAGCACCTGGCGCAAATTGCCCATCGCGCGGCGCACCGACGCTGAATCGGTGCGCTGCGTTTCTTCGCCGACTGCGGTCAGCCTTGCGATCGCGGCCTCGACAACTTCGGTGTTGGCGTCCAGTTCGGCACGACCCGCATCGGTAATCGCGAACAGCTTCTTCGCGCCCTCGCTCTGCTGCGCCTCGATCTGCCCCATATCGTCGAGCAGGGTCAGCGTCGGATAGATCACCCCGGGGCTGGGCGCATAGGCGCCGCCGGTCAGCTCCTCGATCTGGCGGATCAGGTCATATCCGTGGCGCGGTTCGTCGGCGATCAGCTTGAGCAGCACCAACCGCAACTCGCCGCTGTCGAACATCCGCTGCCGTCCGCCACGCTCGCCCCGGCCACCCCCACCGCGTCGACCACCAAAGCCGTGTCCGAAGCCATGGCCAAACCCGCGCCCGCCGCCGCGATGCATCGCATGCCGCCCGTCGCAACCGCGGCCTTCCATTTTCGCATAAAAAAACATTGTCATTCCTTTGAGTGATTTGTGATGCGTCTAAGATATATCGTAAAGCGAACTTTGCAAGGGGGGCTATTGCACGCTGCGTGACACTTTCGCCAACATCCGCCGCGCGCCTTGACTTCCGGCTGTTTCCGGCTAATAGCGCCCCCGTGTTGCAACGGCTCCGGCCGCGGCAATTCCGTCCGAGACAGTTGGTGCAGGGGATTTGCCCTGCTTAATTTCCAGCCGAGACGGGGAACAGTCTTTTTCGGTCGCCCGCCTGTTTTTCAGGCGACGCGTCTTGACCGACCCCTTCGGACATCGTTGCGCAAAGACGGGTGAGCCTTGGCTCGCATCCGGTTTTGCGTGTGTTAGCCGCCCGGCGGCGCGCGCGTTTCGGCGTCTCGCGCATCCGGGCACAGAGTGGAGTATAGGCATGGATCGTACGGAAAAGGCCGAAGCCGTATCCTCGCTGAACGCTACGCTGGCATCAGCTGCCTCGGTTGTGGTCGTCCGCAACCTCGGCATGACCGTCGCTCAGTCGACGGTGCTGCGCCAGCAGATGCGCGATGCAGGAGCCGACTTTCGCGTCACGAAGAACCGTCTTGCCAAAATCGCGCTCGACGGCACGTCCTATGGCGGGATCGGCGAACTGCTGACCGGCCCCACCGCGCTTGCAACCTCGACCGATCCGGTCGCGGCGGCCAAGATCGTGGTGGAATTTGCCAAAACCAACGACAAGCTTGAGGTCGTTGGCGGCGGCATGGGCGACGTGGTGCTCGACGTGAATGGCGTCAAAGCGCTGGCTTCGCTTCCCTCGCTCGACGAGCTGCGCGCTAAGATCATTGGTCTGGTGCAGGCTCCGGCTACCAAGGTTGCGCAGATTGCCGCAGCCCCGGCTGGCCAGTTGGCGCGGGTTTTTGGCGCATATGCCGCCAAAGAAGCAGCGTGATTTCGAACTAACCTTTAAACTTACTGCCGGGGCATCCCGGTTCTGATGGAGAATGAACATGGCTGATCTTGCAAAGATCGTTGAAGAACTGTCGGCACTGACTGTCCTCGAAGCGGCTGACCTGTCGAAGATGCTCGAAGAAAAGTGGGGCGTTTCGGCTGCTGCTGCTGTTGCTGCTGCTCCGGCCGCTGCCGCTGCTGGTCCGGCTGCTGAAGAGCAGACCGAATTCGACGTCATCCTGACGGGTGACGGCGGCAACAAGATCAACGTGATCAAGGAAGTCCGTGCGATCACCGGCCTGGGTCTTGGCGAAGCCAAGGCACTTGTCGAAGGTGCGCCGAAGGCCATCAAGGAAGGCGTGAACAAGGCAGAAGCTGAAGAGCTGAAGGCCAAGATCCTCGCCGCTGGCGGCACCGTCGAACTGAAGTAATCAGTTCGCGGATCCGGTCGGTTCCTCCGACCGGCTTCTGACAAAAAGAAAGGGCGGCGCCGCGAGGCACCGCCCTTTTTTTGTGCGGTGAGGGACCACCGCCCGATTGTCTGGGCGCTCAATTGTTCGAATAGCCCGGACGGAACGTCGTGCGCGTACGGGCCGGTTCGGGGCGGCGCACTTCCTGTTGCTGCATCGCCGGGGCCGGGCGCTGGGCGATTTCCCAGGCACTGACCGGCTTGCGCGTCATATCCTTCTGCGCGCCCAGCGTATCGTCATAGGCGATGCGTTCCTGACGATCGAGGAAACGGGCGCGCTTCAGGCGCTTGTTGAGCGTCGCGAAGGGGTTTTCGGGCGTCGGACCTGCCATCGCCATCGCCTCATGGCGTCCCATGCTACCGCTGGGGGCGGCGGCAAAAGTAGGCGTCGTGCGCGGCGCTGCGGTTTCCGCGGTGCGCGGCGCATAGGCCGGGCTCACCCACTGCTGGGTTTCGCTGACGACCGGAGCGCTGGCGGCCGTAGATTCGAAACGCTGGACGGGTGCGTCATGGACGACCTCGTCATAGGCAACTTCGTCCGCGGCGTGACGACGACGGTGGGCAAAGGCCAGACCGGTTCCGCCGACGATCAGCAGCGCTGCAGCACCACCGGCAATCTCCCACGGGAATTCGCCGCCCGTTGCGGTCGCGGCTTCGGCAGGTGCCGTGGTCTGCTCGATTACCGGTTCAGCGGGCGTCGCCATCGTAGCGGCGATCGGCGCCACTTCGGCAACCGGCGCGGTATCGGCAACGTCATTTGCGACCGGAGCGGCCGCTACCGGTGCGGGGGCAGCCGAACGGGTGCGCTGTGCAGCGCGGGCCGGAGCGGGCGTTTCAGCACGTTCGGCAGTGCGGGGCGCGGGGGTGGTTTCGACCGGTGCGATCTCGAGCGGCACCCGGATCACGGGGGCCGGAGCCGGGGTCTGCGCGGCCTGAGGTGCGGCAACCGGTGCGGGCGCACTCGGTTCGGCGACGGTCGGCGGGGTTTGGGGTGCCGGCGCTTCGGTGGTCGGTGCCGCGACCGGCGGGGTCATCGTGATCGCAGGCGCTTCCTGCGCGAAAGCGGCAGGGGTGGACAGGACCAAGAACGCGGCAATCGCGCTCGTGGCGGGGCGGGAGAGGGCGATATTTTTCATCATAGTGAAGGACAAACGAACCGCGCTGGAAAAGCGCTGCGCCGAAGGGTGGATTTCCACGACGAGCCGTGGCGGTCGGACGGCGCGGCGAAGAATTCGCCGTGATTGGTCGTGCTAGGGCATCGCCTTTGCGGTCGATTGAACTGCGCGGCCAACCCAATTTCCCGCACATAAAGCACTGTTTGTCAGTGCTTTGCCGCCAAGAATGACACTGGTCTTGCATTTTGCGGTCACCGATCGTCACCAATTCGTCATTGCCGCGCAACCTCGGCATGGTCAACGCGCGCCATGAAAACGACCGACCTTGCGCCCACTCGGCTGCCCGATCGCCTGCGCGAAACCCAGCGCTTGCTGTTCATCGCCAAACACGCCCGCTGGACCGGCGGGCTGCATGCCGACGACGGCAATCATGCGCTCTATCACCGCGAAATGCGTGAGACGCTCGAGGGATTGGGCATCGAACTGCTGATCGCCGACAGCTATGCGGCGCTGTTCGACCGCCCCGCCGCCGATTTTGTCTTTCCGCTGCTCAACCGTGGCGGCTTTTTCAATTCGGAAATGCTGCTGCCCTTGCTCTGCAACCAGCATGGCCTACCCTATCTCGGCGCATCGCCGATCGTCCGCGGATTGTCCGACGACAAGCATCTGACCAAGCTGGAGGCCGCAGCGCGCGGCGTGCCGACGGCACCCTGGGCGCTGTTCCGCCGCGGCGCGCCGGTCGATGTGGCACGTTGCCCGCCCGCGCGGCGCTGGGTGATCAAGCCGAACAACAGCTCGGCGTCATGGGGCGTCCGCGACGCGCACGACCGCGCGGAACTGGCGCAGGCAATCGCCGAGATCCACGCCCTCGACCATGACGCGCTCGTCGAGCCCTTCATCGACGGAAGCGACATCGAGGTGCCGGTGATCACGCTGGGCGGCGAGCCCGCAATGCTGCCAATGATGATCTTCGAGCAGGACGATCCGACACAACTGCGCACCTATCAGGAAAAGCGCGATCTGGTTGGCAACGTCGGCTATTCTATCGAACGCTTCGATGACCCGCTGATCAGTCGGCAGGTTGTCGAATATACCCGCCGCATGGCCGATGTGTTTCGCCCCTTCGACTATGGCCGCTTCGAATTCCGCGTCGATCAGGCAACCGGCGACGTGCGGCTGCTCGAGGTCAATCTCAACTGCAACCTGTGGTCCGAAAAGCTGTTCTCGCGCTCGGCGGTCATCGCGGGCTTCACCCATGCGACGCTGATCGAAACGATTGTCGCTGAAAGCATGCTCCGCCAGCTCGCGCCGGCGATGGCGCGGCGTGACGCGGCATGACCGATTCGATCCTGATCCTCGCCGGGCGCCGGGAGGGGGCGGCCGATCCCTTGGCGGCCGCGCATGGCGTGGCCGACAAATGCCTTGTCCCGGTGGCGGGACGACCGATGATCGCGCATGTCCTGAGCAGCGCCGCGGCCAGCGGCGCCAGACAGATATTCGTGTCAACGCATCATTTAAATTTGCTCGCCGACCTCGATGATCCGGTGGTTAAAATGCTAGGCGAGCGTCTGATCGTCGTTCCCGCAGCCGGCAATCTGGCGGACTCAGTTCTGGCGGTCGCGGGCGTGGCCAGTTTCCCGCTGTTGATCACGACCGCCGACAACTGCCTGCTCACCCCGGAAACCATCGCGGAAATCGGCGCCGAAGCCGCGCGTCTCAACATTGAAGCGGGCGTGGCACTGGCACGGCGTGAAGACGTGCTGGCGGTACATCCCGAGGGCCAGCGGCGCTTCTATGAATTTTCCGACGTCGCGGTGTCGAATTGCAATGCCTATTGGATTGGCCATCCCGGGGCGCTGAAAGCGACCGAGGCGTTTCGCGGCGGCGGCCAGTTCGTCAAAAAGCCCTTCCGCGTGATGCAGGCGTTCGGCCTGATCAACCTGTTGCGCTTCCGTTTCGGCCTCGGGCCGATCCATCACATCTTCGCGCGCATCTCGCGGCATTTGAACGTCGAAGTCGCCCCGCTGCTGGTGAGCAACGGGGCGACCGCGATCGACGTCGATAATGAACGGTCGCTGCGCGTCACCGAGGCGCTGATGGCGCGCCGCCAAGCGACAAATGACCCAATCCTATTGAGCGACCTTGATCGCGCGGACCGACTTGATCAGAGCCTTACCGATCTGGCTTTCGTCCGATGAGATGGTCAGACAGTTGCCCCTGAATTTCGTCTTGTCACAGACTTCCCAAACTTCACCGGGATATACAGCAATGCTTCCGACCAGAAAGTCGTGTGGTACGGACGGATTGTCCTTAGTCACGCGATACGACTGACGGTCGAATTGCTGGCCTTCAAAAAGCGTCAGCACCCCTTCAATCGTTTTGGCCTTCTCCTGGGCGGCGGCGGACATTGTTGGTGTCATCACAGCAGCTGCCGCGGCAGCCATGCAGGCTAAACGAAACATTTTTAATCTCCTCGTTGACAAGCATGGCGGAGAATATGGCATGAAGTCAACGCAGCTTCGTCGTCAGTCCGCCACCCAGTTGCCGTGAAAGCCCGGCGGAACCCGATGCGGTAGGTGGACGACAGCTTGCGGTGACCCGGTAAAATCGTCGGCGTTGAGGATGACCAGCGCGGTCGTCTGGTCGTTCATATTGACGACCAGGCCGATCAGCCAGCCATCGTCCTCGCCGCTGTCGGCGCTGCGCGGCACGAAGACGAACTCGCCGGGGTGGCGACCGGGGCCGAAATCGTGGACGGCGGTCGAGCCGTGCGTAAGGTCATGCTTGAACAGCCGAGTTTCCGCTAGTGCCCATTCGACATTTCTGCCGTCGGGCAGGGCGATGCTGTAGGCATAGCGATAGGGCCGCGTCGTCAGTCGTTCGTCGTAGCGCGGAAATTCCTGAGCATGATCGTGGACAACGGTGCGTGTCGTCGTGCCCCCGGCGGGGTCGATCGTCCAGCGTTCGAAGCGAGATTTCTGACTGTCCGGCCCGCGTTTCGATTCCGCGAACATCGTTTCATGCGCGACAACGTCGACGATCACCTTGCCATCGGCGGTTTCATGGGCGTTGGCGGGGTGAAAAACATAGCAGGGCTCGACCGACACCCAGATGATGCTGTCGCCGCTGCCTTTCTTGGGGAGGAGGCCGACGCGCGCGGGATGGGCGTCATTCCACGCATAGGGGAAGCGATAGCCCGCGAGCAGCAGCTTCATCGAGAAGGTGACCGGCAGGTCAAAGACGAGCGCGTAATTTTCGGTGATCGCGCAGTCGTGGATCGACGGGCCGTCGCTGACCGCGATCGCTTCCTCGCGGATGACATGCGCGTCGCTGTCCATGACGACGTGCCAGACCTTGTTCGGCTCGTCGCCGCGATAGGTGATCGCGTGGGTCTCGTCGGTGACGGGGTCGTGATGGGGATGCGCAGTGTACGATCCGACCAGCGTGCCGTCGAAGGGGTTATGCGCGATCGTGTTGAGCTCATAGCCAAGCTCGACCGGCTTGCCGCCCGCTTCGACAATCGCGAAGGTGCGACCGGCGAGGCCGACGACATTGGTGTTCGGTGCGTCGTTGCGGTCTTCGCGCGGGCCGGGGGGCAGCGCTTCGCCCAGCACTTCGCAGGCCTCGCTGCCGCGGACCCAGCGGTTGCGGTACCAGTCGGCCTTGCCGCCTTCGATGCGGATGCCGTGGACCATGCCGGCGCCGGTGAACCAGTGATAGCTGGCGGGATCGGGGGCGACGGCGGGGTTGGGGCCGTTGCGCAGGTAGCGACCGGTGAGCGCTGCAGGGATTTCGCCTTCGACGCGCAGGCCTTCGAGCGTCAGTTCCTCGGTCATCGGCTGGTGGATGCCGGTGAGGAAGGGGTGGGCGTCGGTGGGGCGGGGGAGGCGTTTGCGGTTGAAATCGGCGACTTTGCCGATGCCTTTGACGACGGCCCCGCGGATCCGGGTTTCGACGTTGCTTGCCATGATATTGCTCCTTACGGATGTTGGCGAAAGTGCCGCACAGCGTGGAGGGGATTGCGCTGGCGACTCGAAATGTTTACGGTGACAACATGATCGAACAAGATAACAGTGTCAACATAAAAAGCGACGGCGCGAAGGCGGCGGGCGCATATCATCATGGCGACCTGCGCGCGGCGGTGATCGCGGCGGGGCTGAAACGGCTGGAGGCGGGTGACGACGGCGAGTTGGGGCTACGCGCGCTGGCGCGCGACGTCGGGGTCAGCGCCACCGCACTTTACCGCCATTTTCCTGACAAGGAGGCGCTGCTCGATGCGCTTGCCGATGAAGGGCTGCGGCGGCTCGGCGCGCGGCAGGCGCAGGCGTGGCTGAAGGCCGGAGGCGGGCGCAACGGGTTCAAGGCGACGGGGACGACCTATGTCCGTTTTGCCCATGACGAGCCTGCGCTGTTCCGCCTGAGCTTCACCCGCCAGATGTCGGCACGCCACGCCAATGTTGGCGGTGACGGCGGCGAAGTCGCCTATAACCTGCTGCGGGCCGGCGTTGGTGAGGCGCTGCCCGGAGTCGAGGATCCCGATACCGCCGCACTTCATGCCTGGGCGCTGGTTCACGGTCTGGCCATGCTGATTCTCGACCGGCGGTTGGAGTGGGATGAGGCGATGGTCGCGGAGGTCGTCGGCCTGACCTTTGGCGGTATCGCGTGATCCGATAACATCCCGCCGCGCATTGGCCGACAAGCTTTTAGATAAATTAGCGGTTTCTTACCCACTTTTCGGCTAGTTGGAGGCATGACCCGGCCATTGTCTCCCCGAGTCGAGGCGGTTTTCTGGTTTCTCCTGACCGCCACAGGCTATTATCTGCTGGCCAGCCTGTCGCTCTATGCGACCAAAGGCGCCGACAATATTGCGGCCGTGTGGCCGCCGAGCGGCTATTTCCTGGCGGTCCTTCTGCTGAGTCCGCCTCGCGTACACATTGCGGCGTTCCTGGCGATGACAGGGGCAAGCGTCGGCGCAAACATGATCGAAGGCGTTCCGGCCACTGCCGCCGCGGCCTATACCGTCGCCAATGCGGCGGAAGCCACGCTTGCGCTGTGGTTGATCCGGCGGCGCGAGCCGGGCGAAATGTCGTTCATGGTTCCGCAGGCGGTTGGGCGTTTTTGCGTCGCCGCCCTTGCCGCGAGCGCGGCGAGCGCGGTTATCGCGGCACTGTTGACGGGCAATGGGGTCGATTTCTTTCTGTCGTGGATGACGACGGTGGCGCTGGGGATGCTGATCGTGACCCCGCCGATCGTGATGCTCGCCCGGATGGTGGGCTCGAACGCGTTGAACAACGTGTCGGCGGCGATGAAAGCAGAGGCGATTGCCTTGCTGACCATTGCGGCCTTCGTCACCGGTGCGTCGTTCTCGCAGTCGGATTTTCCGGTCACCTTCCTGCCGTGTGTTGCCTTGATCGTGGCCGCCTATCGGCTTGGGCCGTTCGGCGCCGCGGCGGGTATGCTGGTCGTCGCGATCATCGCGTCGCTGCTGACCGGGCAGGGCTATGGCCCGATCGCGGCGATGGACGAAAGCCAGAAGGTCGAGGTGCTGTTCCTGCAATTCTATCTGGTGACGATGCTGTTTATTGCGCTGCCATTGGCCGCACTGCTGGTGGTTCAGCGACGACTGGCCAAGCGGCTGGAGCAGAGCAATCGCTGGCTGCTCCAGGCCGAGGCCGCAGCGCTGGTCGGTCACTGGCGCGTCGATCTGAAGGCGTGGACCATCCAATGGTCGGATCAAACCTATCGCGTCCACGGGCTTGAACCAGGCAAACCGGTCGACGTCGATTACAGCGTGGAACAATATCTGCCCGACGATCGGGTGGCGGTGCGCAAGACATTGGAAGAGGCGGTTCGATCTGGTCAGCCCTTTGTGTTTCAAGGCCGGATTACGCGTACCGATGGCGAAATCCGGCATGTCAAATCGCACGGGTCGATCGAAATGGGTCGCGGCGGCAAGGCGGTCGGCATTTTCGGGACGGTGCAGGACGTCACCGACACGGTCGAAAATGCCCGCATCCTGGAATCGGCGCGCAGCGCGGCCGAAAGGGTCGCCAATACCGACATGCTCACCGGCCTGCCCAATCGCCGCCATACGCTGGCGTTCCTCGATCAGGCGCTCCGCCGCGCCGAGCAGGAGGGCGCGCCGCTGGCGGTCGCGATTTTCGACATCGACCATTTCAAGGCGATCAACGATCAGCATGGTCATGCGGCGGGCGACGACGTGATCCGCCGTGTCGGCCAGCGCGCCAAGGCGTCGCTGCGCGACGACGATATGGTCGGCCGTTATGGCGGCGAAGAATTTGTCTGCGTGCTACAAGGACGCAGCGCGCTGTCGGCGGAACTGGTCGCCGAACGGGTCCGCAAAGCGGTGCAAGGGGACGCCGACGGCGCCGCCACCGGTTTGCCCGGCGTCACGGTCAGTATCGGTTTGGCCGTATATTCGGGCGAGGCGAACATCGAAGATTTGCTCCAGCGTGCTGACAAGGCACTTTACGCCGCGAAGCGCGAAGGGCGAAACCGCTTGCGCATGGCGGCCTGAGGGCGCGGGCTGCTGCTCCCCCTCTACTCCAATCAGCCTTTTTGTCGTTCGCGCGCCTGCACAAACCCGTTGCGCGCCGTGCACCGTGCCAACCACGCTTTTGTTGCCTCGCCCAGCACATCGTCGGCCCCCAGCGTTGTCGCCAGAAATGCCGCATAGCCGATCGCAATATCGGCGATCGTAAACCGCCCCGCGACCAGCCACTCGCGCCCGTCGCTCAGCGCCGCTTCGATGCTCTTGGCGCGGCCGCCGAAGAAGGCCTTGTAGTCGTGGACCGCTTGCGCCAGTCGCCGTTCGGGGGCTTCGACCCGCGTGTAGCGGATCATGATCGCGAGCGGGAAGGTCAGCGTCGCGTCGCTGCGGTGCAGCCAGTTGCGATAGTCCCAATAGTCTGGCTCGTCGCGGCGGACTTCCAGCAGCGTTCCTTCGGCAATGCGTTCGCAGATCGCGGCGGACTCGGTCATCAGCCGCCCGTCCTCGACCCAACCGGGGATCGTCATCAGCGGGTTCACCGCGCGATAATCGGGCTCGAACGCGCGCGGCGGGAATTTCAGGACGCGCAGGTCGACGTCGATCCCGGCCTCCTCGACCGCCCACAGGCAGCGGAGCGAGCGGGCATCGGGGCAGTGGTAAAGAATGGGACGCGTCATGCGGCAACTTCCTTCGGTCGGTTGATGTGGCGGCGATGCTCGCGCCAGGCGATGAACAGCCCCGACGCCACGATCAGCGGCGCCCCGACCCACGTCGTGTCGGCGGGCAGCGTGCCAAAAAACCACCAGCCCGCGACGATCGCCCACAGCAGGCTGGTGTAGTCCATCGGGATCACGACCGATACCGGGGCCAGGCGCAGCGCGCCGGTCAGCGACATCTGTGCAACGGCGCCAAGGAAACCGAGCGCGATCAGGAGCAACCATTCGGTGCCGTCATGCGGGGTGATGACAAAGGGCAAGGCGATGCCGAGCGGGACCATCGAAAGCAGACTGAACCAGAACACGATCGTCGCGGCGTTTTCGGTGCGGCCCAGGTCGCGGACGGCGATCGTGATCAGCGCGGTCATGATCGCGCCCCCCAGCGCGACGAGCGTACCGATGCCATGATCGCCGCCAAAGCCCCCGGCAAAGCTCGCCCATGGTGCCAGCACCACAAGCACGCCGACAAAACCGATGATCACCGCGCTCCACCGCTGCCATCCCGTCGCTTCGCCGAGCAGCAGCGCGGCAAAGATCACCGCAAAGATCGGCACCGACAGGCTGATCGTCGTCGCCTCGGCCATCGGCAGCAGGATCATCGCGCCGAAATTGCACGCCATCCCGGTCAGTCCCATCAGCATCCGCCGCGTGTGGGCGCCGATGCGGTTCGTCCGGAGCGAGGCAAAACCGCCGGTCGCCTGAACCCACAGGAGCAGGAAGGGCAGCACCAGCGCCTGACGCCAGAACAGGCTCTCAACGATGTGGATGCCCGCGCGGTCGATATATTTGACCACCACGAACATCAACGACAGGCTGGCCATTGCCAGCAGCCGCAGCGCGATGCCGCCAAGGACGTTTTGCGGTGCGGCGGTGGAAGGGGTGGCGGCAGATGTCATGCGAAATTGCGCATATCAGGCGGGTCCGCGCACGCAAGCCGTGATCCCCCTTGCTCCGTCTCCGCAATCCGGCTAGTGGCGCACTCCGGCCTAGGGGTATAGCTCAGTTGGTAGAGCATCGGTCTCCAAAACCGAGGGTCGTAGGTTCGAGTCCTACTGCCCCTGCCAGGCCGGCCCAGATCGTTCCACGGCGTCCCACTGCGTTCCATCTTCAGCCCCGAAAATTGGCGGAAGAGCCTGGGGTTGGACGATCCCAGTTCGTCCCGTGCCGTCTCATGCGGTTCTTTCAACCTTAGCCCAGTTCGAGCAATTTGTTGGTGCCGGACCGAAATTTGTCGACGCTTACCAACAACCCCCCAAATGCCCTGCGATTGAATCGGCAGACGTTAGAATGGTTTAGCGAGAGCTCTGCCATCGCGGTAGTGCCGAACGTCACGCCGTAAATCCGCCGCGACGCATGCGTTAAAAATGGCACGATCGTCACCAACCGGCTACGCGTCACACGTTGCGACTAGGGAAATATGATGAAAACCGAAAAAGCCGATCAGGTCGAGACACTGCTCGATACGCCGAATCTGGCGGACGCGCTGGAAAATGAGCGTTTCAAACAGTTTCTCGACCATGTGCCGGTGGCCGTCGCAGTCTCGGAACTCCATCCATCGGAACTGATCACTTACGCAAACCGCGAGTTTGAGCGCCTGACCGGCCATCCCATTGCCGAAATCGAAGGAAAAAGCTGGCGGGCGCTGCCCGGCGTGGCCGCCCCGGTCGACGACGACCGGCTCTTGCGCGACGCCGTTCAGGCCGACGTCGACTATATCGGCGAATTCAGGATCGAGCAGGACGCGGGCGCCATCGTTGCGGATGCCTGGTCGAATACGATTGAAGACGACGATGGCACGCCGCTCTATCGCCTCGTCGCGCTGGCGCCTACGGGCAACGAACGGGCCGGGGAAGCTCAATCCACGGCGCTCGCGGCGAAAGACGCGCAGCTCCGCGAGCTTCAGCATCGCGTTAAAAACAATCTGCAGATGATCACGGCGTTGATCCGGCTCGAAGCGCGTAACATTCCCGACGACGATACCGGCGAGCGCTTCGATCGGCTTGCGGGCCGGATCGGCGCTTTGGCGGTGCTGTACGACACCTTGTCCCGGGAAAATGCCGACGACAGCATCGATCTCGGAATCTACCTTGGACAAATCGCAACATCGGTGATGGCCGCCCACGCGACCGACGGCGTGCGGCTCGACATGAAGCTCGATAGCTGGCCAGCTTCGGTCAATGTCGCGATGCCGGCCGGGCTGGTGGTCAATGAATTGCTGACGAACGCGCTCAAACATGCGTTCACCGGCCGCGACGGCGGAACCATCATCCTCCACAGCCTGATCGACGATGTCGGCTGCCATATCACCATCGCAGACGACGGAGTTGGTCTGGCCGAGGGTGTCGCATGGCCGAAGCCGGGCAAACTTGGCGCCATCATTGTCCAGTCGCTGAAGCAGAATGCTTCGGCGAAGGTGGCTGTCAGTTCGGAACCGGGCAACGGCCTGAAAGTCGTCATCTCCTTTGCGAAAGTGGATGCAGCGCCTTCCGCTTAGGGGCTAAGGCTACCGGCCTTCGCCGCGCCGATGCGGGCAGCGCCGACTTTCCGGCATCGGCCAGTGGCAGGCACAAAAGTGCCTCCACGTGTCGCATGACTTATGATATCTCAAATCACCAAGAGGCCACGTCCTCGCCCGCGCCCTGTGCGGGTTGGTAAGTCCGGGACGGCCCGGCAGCCTTGAAGAGGAGGCTGTCATGGCCTGGATTTATCTCGCAATTGCCGGTGCGCTCGAAATCGTCTGGGCGTTTTCAATGAAGCAATCGGACGGTTTTACGAAGCTTGGTCCGTCGGTGGTCACCCTGGTCGCAATGATCGCGAGCTTTGCCCTGTTATCATTGTCGATGAAGTCGCTGCCGCTCGGCACCGCTTACACGATCTGGACCGGCATCGGCGCGGTCGGGGCGTTCGTCGTGGGCATTGCCATGCTGGGCGAACAGGCGAGCGCGATGCGGATATTCGCCGCGGTGCTGATCGTCAGCGGGTTAGTGCTGATGAAGCTATCGTCGCCCGCCTGACGGTTCAGATCAGGATGTGGCAGATGTTCGGCTGCGGCCGGACGATGCCGCGCGTCAGTTGCACCAGCGCTCCTTCGTCGATCCTTGCCGCATCGGTGAACTCGACGCGGTAGCGCCCATGGAGCGCGCGGACCGTGCGCACATTGTCGTTGCCGCCCAGCGCGTCGGCAATGGCGTCGGGCAGCACGGCTGGCTCGGCGCTGCCGGTTTGGGGCTGCGCCACCACAGGCCCGGCGGCCCCGCCGCTCGACAATGCCCCGCGAATTTCCTCGGCAACCAGGTCGGCGATGGGGCCAAGGACGACCTGCGCCGCCTTGTCCGACGGGCGGATGATCCCGCGCGCGCCGAGCGCGGTCAGCGCGGCATCGTCGATTGCCTGATTGTCGGCGACGATCATCCGCAGCCGCGTGGTGCAGGCGTCGACGCTGACCAGATTGCCTGCGCCGCCAAGCGCGGTGACAAAGGCGTCGCCGCGCTTGCTGCCGGTCGATGTCGCAATGGTTTCCGCTACATCGCCCTTCTCGCGGCCCGGCGTCGTCAGGTCGAAGCGGCGGATGAAGAAGCGGAACAGCCCATAATAGAGCAGCGCGTAAACCGCGCCGATCGGCAGCAGCAGCCACGGCCGGGTCGCGAGGCGGAAGTTCAGCACATAATCGAACAGCCCCGCCGAAAAGCCGAAGCCGAGCTTGATGTCGAGCGCGTTCATCAGCGCCATCGCGGCGCCGGTCAGCAGCGCGTGGATCGCATAGAGCAACGGCGCCACGAACATGAAGGTAAACTCGATCGGTTCGGTCACCCCGGTCAGGAAGCTGGTGAAGGCGAGGGAGAAGAGCATGCCGCCCACTGCCTTGCGCCGTTCGGGCCGCGCCTCGTGGTACATCGCCAGGCACGCCGCAGGCAGGCCGAACATCATCACTGGAAAGAAGCCGGACATGAAGGCTCCGGCGTCGGGATCGCCCGCAAAGAACCGGCGCAGGTCGCCCGTCGCCCCCGCAAAATCGCCGACGACGAACCAGGCGGCATTGTTGATGATATGGTGCAGGCCGGTGACGATCAACAGCCGGTTGAGCGTGCCATAGACGAACAGGCCAATCTCGCCGCTGTCGACGACGGCGCGGCTGGCAGTATCGATTGCGCCGCTGATATGCGCATAGCCATAGCCGAGCACGGCGGCGAGGAGCAGCCCCGCGACACCGCTGGCGATCGGCACGAAACGGCGACCACCGAAAAAGGCGAGATATTCGGGCAGCGCGATGGTCGCAAAACGGTTGTAGAAATTGCCCCCGATCAGACCGGATAGGATTCCGATCGGTACCTCGAGCTTGTCGATCTGGCTGATGGACCAGCTTTTCGCCGCCAGTCCCGCCGCCGCCTCGGGCAGTCCCGCGCTGACATCGGGCGGCGCAATCAGAAAGGTCTGCGCGCCGGTCGTCGTGATCAGATAGCAGACGACCCCCGCAAGCGCCGCAGCGCCATTGCCGTCGCGCGCAAAGCCCACGGCGACCCCGATCGCAAACAGGATGCCGAGATTGTCAAAGATCGCGGCGCCGGCGGCCGAGATGAACAGGATGTCGAGCAGGTCGGGCTGACCGATACGCAGTAACAGGCCCGCAATCGGTAGCACCGCGATCGGCAGCATCAGCGCGCGGCCGAGCGGCTGGAGCGCTTCGAGCATCTTTTTCATCGACGGGTCTCCTCGAAAGCGCGGGCGAGCGCACGAACTTCGGCGGCGGATTTGCATTGCAGCGCGAGGTCGGCGTGCGCACGCGCTTCGGTCAGCGTCAGGCCGCGGATAATCTGCTTCGCCTCGGCAACAAAGCCGGGGACCGCCGACAATTCGGTGGCGCCCAGACCGATCAGGATCGGCAGCGCGGCGGGATCGGAGGCAAGCCCGCCGCATACCCCAACCCAGCGTCCGCGTGCGGTGGCGAGGCGGCAGGTTTTGCCGATCATGCGCAGCACCGCGGGGTGCATCGCATCGACTCCAGCGGCGACCGCGGGATTGCCCCGATCCATCGCCAGCACATATTGAGTGAGGTCGTTGGTGCCGATCGACAGGAAATCGGCCTCAACCGCGAGCAGGTCGGCGGTCATCGCCGCGGCGGGGGTTTCGACCATCACCCCGACCTCGACGGGGGTTGCTATCCCCATTTCGGCGCGCAGTTGTTCGACCAGCGCCCGCACCTGCCGCAATTCGTCGATGCTGGCGACCATCGGGATCATGATCTTGCATTGGCCGACGGGCTCGACGCGCAGGATCGCGCGGATCTGCGTTTCGAGCAGGTCGGGCTGCGCGAGCGCGACGCGGATGCCGCGCTGGCCTAGGGACGGATTTTCTTCATGCGCGATCGGAATATAGGTGGCGGGCTTGTCACCACCGATGTCGAGCAGGCGGACAATCACCGGTTTGCCGGGCAAGGCGTCGGCGATCGCCTGATAGGCGGCGTGCTGTTCGTCTTCGGACGGCGCGGTGTCGCGATCGAGGAACAGGAATTCGCTGCGGACGAGCCCCGATCCCTCTGCGCCTTGCGCGGCGGCGAGCACGGCGTCGTCGACCGTGCCCAGATTGGCGAAGATTTCGATGCGCGTGCCGTCGGCGGTGTGGCAGGCGTTCGCTGCGCCAGCCTTCGCCGCTTCGCGCCGCGCATCGCGTTTCGCGAGCCGCGCCGTGAAGGCGTCGGTATCGGCGGGGGAGGGGGCGACCGTGAGATGACCCATTTCGGCATCGAGCAGCAGCGGTGTGCTGTCCGCAACGGCATCGAGCGCTTCGCCGATCGCGACGAGTGCGGGAAGGCCCATCCCGGCGCAAAGGATCGCGACGTGTGAGGTCGGGCCGCCGCGCGTCAGGCAGATACCGGCGGGTTTCATCGCCGCCAGCGATACGAGTTGCGATGGCAACAGGTCGTCGGCGACCACGATGGCACCGGCCGGTACTGCAGCGCCGTTGAGCGGAGTGCCGGTCAACTTCGACAGCAACTGGCGTTCAATATCGATCAGGTCGTCGATGCGCTCGATCAGATGCGCATTGCCCGTCGCGCGGATCGCGTCGATCTGGTCATGGATGGCGCCGCGCCACGCAAAGCCGGCGCTGCGCCCCGCGGCGATGCGCTGTTCGGCGCCTGCGAGCAGTTCGGGGTCGTCGATCAGCGCGAGATGCGCGTGCATGACCGCGGCGACGCTGCCATCCGCGCTGTCGGCGTGTGCAGCGATGCGAGCGCGTACGTCCTGTCGTGCCGCGAGCAGCGCGGCGCGTTCATGGTCGTCACCCGCACCATCGTGCGCGACCGCGATTTCGGCCTGCTTCAACCGCGCCGCCGGACCCATCGCGAGCCCGGGCGATGCGATCACCCCGCCAATCTGTCCGGCACGCAGCGGTGCGGCGCTGGCCAGCGGCGCGGCCACTGCCGCAGGGGCGCCTTCGCCCATGTCGGTCGCGAGCAGCGCAACGATCGCCGCGAGCGCCGCCTCGGCATCATCGCCGCGCGCTTGCACCACGACGTCATCGCCAAAGCGCGTCCCGAGCGCGAGCAGCGCCACGGTGCTCCGCGCATCGCCGCGCTTGTCGCCGTTCAGCAGATGCAATTCGGCCTGAAACCCGCGCGCAGCTTCGCCAATCCGCGCTGCGGGGCGCGCGTGGATGCCGTGCGGCAGCGACAAAGTCACGGCCTGTTCGATCACCGTGCCATCGTCCGAACGGCGGCGCGCTTCGGCTTGCACGGGCAGGAGCGTCATCAGCGCCTCGCACGCCCCGATCGCGCAATCGGTGGCACGGCGGCTGATCGCAAAGGCATCGGCATTGGTAACGATCACCGGGGTAATCAGGCTGGCCGCGGACAGCGCGACGGCGTCGAGGTCGAACTGGATCAGCGGATCGCCGCGGAGCACCGTCTGCCCGATCGCCACCAGCGGGGTGAAGCCTTCGCCCTTCAGCATGACGGTGTCGAGGCCGATGTGGATCAGCACCTCGGCGCCCTCGACGCTGCGCAGTGAAATTGCATGGCCTGCGTCGTGGAGCGTCACCACTTCGCCGTCGAACGGCGCAACGACCGTATCGCCGAGCGGCTGGATCGCGACGCCGTCGCCCATCATCCGCTGCGCGAACACGGGATCGGGAACGCTGTCCAGCGTCGTCGCCCACCCGCGGAGTGGAGAGGTGATGATCAAGCTCATCGGCTTACCCCCAAAATTTCCGCCGCTTATCGATATGCGGCTTGAATATCATTGTGCGGCTTGGACGGAATCCAGCGCAGCATTTGAAACAATCTTTCCGCGGATCCACGTCGAACGTGGTTGCAACGCCGCGTCGAGCCACGCCCAGTCGGCACGGCGGCCGGGTGCAATGGCGCCGATGCTGTCGTGTAGCGACAGGAAAGCGGCAGGCGTCCCGCTGGCCATTGCCGACACGTCGGGGACCGACAGGCCGGTAACCTCGACCGTCTTGCGGAGCGCCGCCGCCATATCGAGATGAGTGCCAGCGAGGGTGCCGTCCTCGAAAATGCAGACCCCATCCTTCACCGCAATGCGCTTGCCTTGCAGGGTAAATTCGCTGTCGTCGGTGCCGACGCTGGGCATTGCGTCCGTGACCAGCATAATGCGGTCCTTGCCCTTGGCCTTGACCGCGAGGCGAACCACCGCCGGGTGGAGGTGGACGTCGTCGACGATCAGGCCGCAATAGCTGTCCGAATCGAACGCCGCCCCGACCGCGCCGGGTTCGCGGTGATGCAGCGGCGACATCGCGTTGAACAAATGGGTGAAACCGGTGAGCCCGGCGCCGATCGCGCGCTGCGCCTCGTCGTAGGTGGCGTCGCTGTGCCCCGCGCTGACGACCACACCGTGGCGAACCAGCGTGCGGATATCCTCTTCGTCGCACAGCTCAGGCGCCAGCGTCAGCATCACGCGCCCGCGATGCGGCGCGGTGAGCGTGGCGAGTGTATCGGCGTTGAGGCGGCGGATGCGGTGCGCCTCGTGGATGCCGCGTTTGAGCTCGTTGATGAACGGGCCTTCGATATGGATGCCGATCACCCCCGGCACGCCCTGTTCGATCGCGGCATCGACCGCCGCCATCGCCGCAGCGATCTGCGCCGGGGTATCGCTGATCAGCGTAGGCAAAAACGCGGTGGTGCCGAACCGCGCATGCGCGGCGCCGATCGCCGCAATCGCCGCGACGTCGACCTGATCGTTGAACAGCACGCCGCCGCCGCCATTGACCTGGGTGTCGACGAAGCCGGGGAGTAGCCAGCCGCCCTCCAGGTCGATCACCTCGTCGGCGGGCGTCTCGCCCATTGCCGTGACGGCAGTGACGACGCCGTCGGCGACAGCAATATCTGCCGCGCCGACGGCGCCGTCCGGCAGTGCGACCCAGCCGTTGTGAAAGCGATAGATCATAAAGTCTCGGTAACCTTGTTCAGATGTGGAGGCGAGTCGGGGTTGCATCCCCGCGCCAGCGCCAGCGCGCTCGCCATGCGATAGAAGCTCTGGATCATCAGGATCGGTTCGATGGCTGGATGCGCGGCGATCGCGGGCAGGTCGCCAATTGCTGGATCGGCGAGCAGGACGGTCGCGCCGCGGCTGCGAAATTCGGCGACGACATCGCGGACGCTGACTGCTGCGCGGTCGGTGCCGCCGAGCGCGAGGACGTGAAAGCCCTTGCCGACGATCGCCATCGGGCCGTGGCGAACTTCGGCGGCGCTGAAACATTCCGCGTGAAGCGCCGACGTTTCCTTGAACTTGAGCGCGGCTTCCTGCGCGGCGCCGAGGCCGTAGCCGCGACCGAGGACGAACAGGTTGGTGGCATCGCGATACGCGGCGACCGCGGGCGACCAGTCGAGCGCAAAGGCGTCATCGAGGCGGGCGGGCAGGGTGTCGAACGCGTCGGAGAGCGCCGCATCTTGCGACCAGGCGGCAATCAGCGCCGCAATAGCTGCGAGCGAGCAGATGTAGGATTTGGTCGCGGCCACCGAGCGTTCGACCCCGGCGGAAAGCGGGATGACGATGTCGGCGAGGTCGGCCAGCGGGGTATCGGACGCGTTGACCAGCGCGACGACGAACGCCCCGGACGCGCGCTGCTGCTCGACCGCGGCCAGCAGGTCGGGGCTTTGGCCCGATTGCGAAATCGCCAGACACAGCCGGTTACCGACGAGCGACGGGGCGTCATAGATCGAGGCGATCGACAGCGCGGCGGACGCGGTCGGCGTCCCCGTCATCGTTTCGATCAGGTATTTGGCGTAGGTTGCGGCGTGATCCGATGAACCGCGGGCGCAGGTGACGACCGCGGTGGGCGGCGACGCATGCAGGCGGTTCGCGATGGCGGTAAATGCATCGCAATTCGCCTCCAGCATCCGCGCGACAGCTGCCGCCGCTTCGCCCGCTTCGTGCTCCATTACCGTGTGTCGTCCGTCTAGCGCGGCGCTCAGCGTCATCAATCTTGCCTCCCGATCGAGCGGTTCTGGAGCACTCGATACATTGGTACTATATAGGTTATATATAGCTCATCAAGATGTATGTTCAAAAAATTGGAAGCTGACGATCAAAAGCGCGCTGAGGACGCGATGCCATCGCCACCGGCGCATGGCGTGCCGCGCCGCCTCATTTCGCAAAAAAGGGTTAGCCGTTCAGCTCCGCCACGACGTCATAGGCGTCGCCGCGATAATAGCTTTGGGTAAACTCGGCGGTGCGCCCGTCGGCCAGAAAGCCGCGTCGTTCGATGAACAGGCCCGGCATCCCCGCTTCGATACCCAGAACTTCGGCCTGCTCGGGTGTGAAGGCAATCGCGCGCAGTCGCTGCAACGCCCGCGCCGGCAAATGCCCAGCCGCCTCCAGCGCTTCGTAAAGCGACGCGCCGACGGCTTCGACCGAGGGCAGGCAATAGGCGGGGATCGTTGCATATTCGAGCGCCATCGACGTGTCGTCGGCATAGCGGATGCGATGGAAGCGATAGACGAGCGATCCCGGGGACAGGCCGAGCGACAGTGCCTCCTCGGGGGTTACCGTACCAGCGGTCTTGCTCACCCATTCGCTATGCGGTTGGCGCCCGCGCGATACCATATCCTCTGAAAAGGAGGTGAGTTTGGAAAAGCTCTTTTCCACACGCGGCCGGGTGACGAAGGTACCGGCGCCGCGGCGCCGCGCGACGATGCCGTCGGCGACGAGCCCGTCGATCGCCTTGCGCACGGTGATGCGCGACACTTCGAATTCCTCGGCCAGATCGCGCTCGGTCGGGATCGCCTCCTCGGGCTTCACCAACTGCCCCTCGATCGCGCCGCGCAGGACTTTCTGCAATTGCAGGTATAGCGGTGTCGGGTCGTCCTTGTGGAGCGGACCCACTCGTTCGATCAGTGACAAGGACGTTGCTCCACCTGATTGCCCCGGCGCGATGGTGATAAGACCAGTGCCGCCGTCATATGTGTTGCATTGGTATCGTCGCGTCAATCTTTGTTGCCGTCAGGCGCGCCGCGTTAGTTCGACCGTTGCTTGCACTCGCACCGGGGCAGCTTGTTGCGCGCGACAACTCCCGCCCGCCACGAGCGACCAGCCGTATCGGCTTTGGTATGGTCCGCATGACCGCGTTGCGGCTGGCCGTCATAGTACCAATCTGCATGTTCGTAGCCGGATCGACTTGCCACCAAGGGAGCGACGAGCGGCAGGTTTGTGCCGCAGCGCAAATCGAAAACAATACTAATTTAACACCAATCTGAAGATTGGTGACGGTGAAAGAGGCGCTTATTATGACTGATTTAGGGGCATTCCTTTTGCTTTGGCTGTCTCCGAAAGGCGTTGACCCATCCGCTAGTACATGACAAATCAGATACAAATTATCGAATGGGAGACGATATATGCAACCGGTGGGTTGGGCGATGCTGGCCGTTGCGGTGCTGGCCGCGTCGCAAGCACAGGCGACTGAGGTCTCGCCGCAAGCGTCACTCGACCAATTTGCCGACACCTTGGGCTATAGGTTGGAGACCGTCGACAACCGGCCAAGCTGCCCGACCGGAATCGACGGCTGTTTCCTGACGACGATGACGCTGACGATCCCCAAGACGTTGCCCGACGCACTGCCGACCAATGGCCTCGCGCTCTATTTCAGCTTCGTCAATCAACTGCCACTCGTCGAAAGCGACATCTTCGCACACCGGTTGGTCAGCGGCGACGTCCAGCAACTGACGTTGAACCCCGGGATGACGCTGCGTCCCGGCGCGAAGCATGTCATCAAGCTATGGGGTGTCGGCGCGAATTTCTCGAAGGCGTTTGCGATGCCCAATGCCTATCTGGTCGCCGACGGATTGAAACCTCGCACGATCGCGGCGACTCGCGTCACGATCGACCCTGATACCGGCCTCGAAGCCCTTCCGTTCGTCGCGCCGATGACCGATGAGGCGCGGCTGGCGACCAAGAGTGAGGCCGACCAGACCCGCTGGCTGACCGCCGAACGCGCCTTCATCGTGCAGGCCGGGCGACAGGCGCCCGCCGCTTCCGGGGTGGCGATTCTGCCGAAGCCGCTTGAAGCGGTGCAGGGTAAACAGCCGTCGGTCGATCTGACCCGCGGCGTTGCGGTGACGTTGCACGGCGTCGAACGCGCCGTCGTCGCGCCCGCACTCGCGTCGCTGGGTGTGGCCGAAAAGGGTGCGCTGCCGCTGACGATCCGGGTTGACACCGCCGCCGCGACAAGGCCCGAGGGCTATGTGCTCGACGTCAAGGCGTCGGGCATCGCAATCACCGCGCGCGATGCGGCGGGGGCCAGCCACGCGCTGCGCTCGCTTGCGCAGCAGGCGGCGTTTGAAAAGGGCCGGATGAAACCGCTGCGGGTCGAGGACGCCCCCGAATATGGCTTTCGCGGTCTGCACATCGACCTGGGCCGGAATTTCCACGGCCGCGACCAGATACTGAAACTGATCGAAGCGATGGCGGCGTATAAGCTGAACAAGCTGCACCTCCATCTCGCCGACGACGAAGGCTGGCGGATCGAAATTCCGGCGTTGCCCGAACTGGCCGAGATCGGGTCGAAACGGTGCCACGACTTGGAAGAACAGACGTGCCTGCTGCCACAGCTTGGCGCCGGTCCCGACGGGACGGTCGCAGTGAATGGTTACCTGACTGCCGCCGACTATGTGGCGATCGTGCAGGCGGCAGCGGCGCGGCAGATCGAGGTCATCCCGTCGATCGATATGCCGGGTCATAGTCGCGCCGCGATCAAGGCGATGGAGGTTCGCCACGCGCGCCTGCTGGCCGCAGGCAAGGCGGCGGAGGCGGACGCCTACCGCCTGATCGATGCGGCGGACACGACCGAATATCGCAGCATCCAGCATTATAACGACAACACGCTCAACGTCTGCCTGCCCGCGACCTATCGCTTCGTCGACACGGTGGTCGATGCGCTCGCCGCGATGCACAAACAGGCGGGCGCGCCGCTCCAGACCTTTCATCTTGGCGCCGACGAAACCGCGGGGGCGTGGGTGAAATCGCCCGCGTGCCTGACGATGATCGCCGAAAATGGCGGCGATGCGGGCAAACTAACTCCGCGTTTCATCGAGCGGGTGGCGAACCGCCTTGCCGCCAAAGGGTTGCGCACGGGCGGCTGGAGCGACGGCATGGGGCATACCGACGCCGCGAAAATGCCCAGCAATGTGCAATCGAACATCTGGGGCGTGCTCCACACCGGCGCGATCCGCGAGGCGCATGACCAGCTGAACCGCGGCTGGGACGTCGTGCTGTCGATCCCCGACCTTGGCTATTTCGACATGCCTTATGCGCCCCATCCGGACGAGAGCGGCTATCATTGGGCCTCGCGCGGGGTCGATGACTATCAGGTCTTTGGTTTCATGCCCGGCAATTTGCCGGCCAACGCCGCGACGATCCGCAACACCCATGCACAGGGCAAGGCGATTGCGGACGAGCCGGTACTGCAACCGGGACGCCGGATCGCGGGGGTGCAGGGACAATTGTGGAGCGAGACCACTCGTACCGATGCGCAGGTCGACTATATGCTCTTCCCGCGCCTGCTCGCGCTCGCCGAACGGGCATGGAGCCCGACGCCGTGGACCCCCGCTTATCAGCCAGGGGTTCGTTACCAATGGGACGACAAGCGCATCGATGCCGCGAAGCTCCGGTCGGGTTGGCAAGATTTCGCCGGACGTCTCGCGGCGCAGCTGCCGATGCTCGACAAGCTGGGCGTCGCGTACCGCCTTGCGCCACCGGGAGCGCGGATCGCGGGCGGCAAGCTCGAAGCGAATAGTGTCTTTCCGGGCACGACGATCGAATATCGGCTCGGTGCTGGCGACTGGACGCGCTATGCCGGGCCGGTCGCAGTCAGCGGTGCGGTCGAACTGCGCGGCCGCTCTGCTGACGGCACACGCGCCAGTCGCACTGTCCGGGTCGAACCGGCCCAATGACGGCAGATGGCTAAGTCGAAGCGCGTCCGAGTACCGTAATCGTCGGCCATGCGCCGCC
Source organism: Alphaproteobacteria bacterium (assembly GCA_018823905.1). Lineage (GTDB taxonomy): Bacteria > Pseudomonadota > Alphaproteobacteria > Sphingomonadales > Sphingomonadaceae > Sphingopyxis. Next base: position 32,402 of record JAHJHL010000200.1, on the reverse strand, counting down.
GGTCTCCACCCGCGCGTCGATGCCATAGACGACGCGCAGCCGCTCCGTAGTTAGCACGTCGGCGGGCGCTCCGTCGGCGACGATCCGCCCGGCGTCGATCAGCAGCAGCCGGTCGCAATAGCGCGCCGCGAGGGTCAGGTCGTGGAGCACTGCGATGACCGTACCGCCTGTTGCGGCTTCGGCCCGGAGCAACTCCATCACGTCGATCTGGTGGCCGGGATCGAGGCTGGCGAGCGGCTCGTCGACGATCAGCGCCGGTGTCTCAACGGCCAGTGCGCGGGCAAAGAGCGCCCGGGCGCGTTCGCCGCCGGACAATTCGGTCGCGATCCGGTCGCGCAAATGCAGCACGTCGGCGCGCGACATCGCCCGCTCGATCGCTATCCTGTCGGCTTCACCGATCCGCGACATCGGCGCGAGGTGGGGGAGGCGGCCCAAGCCCACCAGCCGTTCGACGCTGAGCGGCCAGTGCAGCAGCTGCCCTTGCGGCACATAGGCGATCCGTCTGGCGAGGTCGGCGCGGGGCATCGCGGCGGCATCGATGCCAGCAACCAAAACCCGCCCGGTGGCAGGCACGAGTGCGAGCATCGCGCGCGCCAGCGTGGACTTGCCCGCGCCATTGGGGCCGACGATGGCGGTCAGCGTGCCGGGTTCGAACGCGGCCGACACATCGCGGATGACGGCGCGGCGACCGAGCGTCACGCCCACATGATCAAGCACGAGGTTCACCACAGCCGCCGTTCCCGCATCAGATGGATCAGGAATATAGGTACGCCCAGAAAGGCGGTGACGACACCCAGCTTGAGTTCGCTAGTGGTCGGGATCAGGCGCACGCCCAGGTCGGCGAGGGTCAGCAGCGCTGCGCCGCCGATCGCCGAGGGCAGCAGGATCGCCGACGGACTGCGGTCGGTCAGCGGCCGGATCAGATGCGGTACGATCAGCCCGACAAAACCGATCGCCCCTGCCACCGCGACGGCGCCGCCGACCCCGATCGCGGTGCCGAGCAGCAGCCGTAGGCGGGTACGTTTAAGGTCGGTCCCAAGCGCCTGCGCCGCATCCTCTCCCAAGGTCAGCGCGTCGAGCGCGCGACCGTTCCACAGCAGCATCGCGCCGCCGATGACGATGCAGGGCAGCGCGATCCACAGATGATCGAACGAGCGGTTTTCCAGGCTGCCAAGCAACCAGGTCATGATCTCCATCGCCGCAAACGGGTTCGGCGACAGGTTGAGCGCCAAGCTGATCCCTGCGCCGGCCAGCGTCGCGACGGCGAGCCCGGCGAGGATCAGGGTGAGCGGGCTTTCGACGTCGCCGGTGAGCAGGAACAGCAGGCCGAGCGAGAGCAGGGCGCAGCCGATGGCGAGCAGCGGCAGCACCGCCGGATGGATCTGCGCGAGGCCGAAATAAAGTGCCGCCACCGCTCCCAAGGCCGCCGCATTCGACGTGCCGAGTACCGACGGTTCGGCGAGCGGATTGCGCAAATAGCCCTGTAGCGCGGCCCCCGCGAGGCCGAGCATCGCGCCGACGGCAAGCGCCAGCAGCGCGCGCGGCAGGCGCAGGTCGAACAGGATGATCGACGCGGTGCGGTCGCCATCGCCGGTTGCGACCGCAAAGAGCCGGGCGAGCGAGATGTCGACGGCGCCAAACAACAGGGAAGCGATTGCGGCAACGACGGCCAGCGATGCCAAGGATCCGATCAGCAGGGGGCGAGAGACGGGGCGATTCATCGTGCCGCCCCGTCGTGCCGCGCGATCTGCGCCGCGATGCTGCGCGCTGCTTTGGTGTAGGCGGGGCTGCCGCAGACCGTCCAGGCTTCGGGCACGACAATCCGCGGGATGTCGGACAGGGCGGGGTGATGGAGCATTTCGCTGCCCTGATCGTCGACGATCGTGGTGGCGCGTTCGACGATCAGGAAATCGGGGCGTGCGGCAACCATTTCCTCGAGGCTCAATTGCGACAGCGGCGGCTTGCCAAGCTTGTTCGCCAGATTGACCAGCCCGACCCGCGTCATCATGTCGTCGACGAGCGTTCCGGTGCCGGTCATATAGCCCCGCCGTTGATAATAAGCGGCGACACGACCGCGACCGGTCTGGGGTAGGTCGGCAAGATCCTGTTTCATCCGCGCGATGAGCGCCGCACCGCGCGCAGGATGGCCGACGGCGACAGCGGTCTGGCCGATGGTGTGATAGATTTGATCGAGCCGGTTCGCGGTTTCCAGATCGAGAAGCGGATAGCGATCAGGGGATGCCGTCAGCGCCGCGCTGCCGCTGGCCGGCATACCGATGACCAGATCGGGTTCGATCGCCAATATTTGCTCGGCCGAATTGCTGAGCAGTGTCAGCCCCTGCGCCGCGGCGGCTTGGTCGGACATTCCGGGGTCAACGGCGTTGCGCGTCAGTCCCGCGATCTGGCCGCGGTCGGCCAGCGCGAGGACGAGCTGGTCGGTGCAGAGGTTCATCGACACGATGCGCTGGGGCGTGGCGGGCGGCGCGGGCGCGCGGCTGGTCGAGGCGGCGGACAGCGCGCCGACGACTGCGACCGATACCGCCGCGGCACATGCAAAAAGGCGGATCGACGCGATCAACGCGCCGCGGCTCGCGGCGTCGTGCAACGATCATTGCTCATGTCTTGCCTCCCATCCGGACGGCGCTGCCGATCTGCACCGGCAGCGCCTCCGTCATCAGAACCGCGCCCGAACCCCGCCATAGGCGGCGCGGCCATAGGTGCCATAGTTGAATGCCGTCGCATAATCGGCGTCGAACAGATTATCGACGCGCCCGTACACCTCGATCCGGTCGGAAATAGCGAACGATGCGCGCACTCCGGCGATGGCATAGCCGTCGAGCCGCACCGTGTTCGCTGCATTGTCGAAACTGTCGCCGACCATCGTGATCGTCGCGCCGGTCGATAGCCCGAACGACCAGTCATAATCCGCTGAAACGCTAACCGCCTGCTCGGCGCGGCGTGGCAGGCGCTTGCCGTCGAACGCGGGGCGGCCCGACCGGTCGCGCGCGTCGATGTAGCTGTACGACGCGGTGACGTTCAGCGCATCGACCGGGCGTAGCGCCAGCGATGCCTCCACACCCTTCGCCCGGGTGCGATCGATATTGCCATAGGTGAAGGTCGCATTGTCGTAATTGATCTGGTTGACGGTGTTGCGCAGAAACGCCGTTACCGAGACCAACGCCCGGCCGTCGGCCAGGCTTTGGTCGATGCCGATGTCATAGCTCTTCGATTCTTCGGGGCGCAGCGCCGCATTACCGCTGAAGCTGTCGTAAAGCTGATAGAGCGACGGCGCCTTGAAGCCTTCGCCATAGCTCAGCCGGACATTGGTCGCGCCATCATTGGGCGAATAATTGGCATTGGCGCCCAGGGTCGTCGCGCCGCCGAACTGGCTGTGGTCGTCGTGACGGACGCCGCCGGTCAGCGACAGGCCGGTCACCGGCTGGACGATCCCCAGCGCATAGACGCTGTCGATATTGGCGCGCTGGCTGTCGGTCGAACCAAAACCGAAGAAATCATAATCGGGGCGTTCATGCTCGTAACCGAACACCAGCTTGGCGGTGTCGACCGGAGCCACGACGCCCTGATATTCGAAGCGCAGGTTCGTTCCCGTATAGCCATAGTCGGGGGCGGTGCCGCGCACGAAGAAATAATCGCGCTCGTTGCGCATCCACGTCACCGCGGCACGGCTGGTAAAGCGGCCGTCGAACAGGCCGAGGTTGAGTCCCGCATAACCGACATATTGGTCGAGCTTGGCGACGTCGCCGCTGTCGGCGGGGGCGCCGAAGAAGCTGTCATAGTCGAGGTCGGCGTTGATGTAATAACCGCGAAGGTCAAGGCTCAGCGCGTCGCTGAACGCAATCTTCAGCCGCGCATTACCTGCGAAATTCTTGTACCCGTCGCGCTCGGACCCGACCGCCGCCGACGAAATGCCGTCGGTGCGGAAATAGGCGCCGCCGATGCCCCCCGATACCGCCCCGGCGGTCCCCGACACATCGGCTTTTGCATTCACGGTATCGCTATAGCCATATTCCGCCGACGCATTGGCGGCGAAACCCTGGGCGGGGGTCGCGGTCATCAAGTTGACCACGCCGCCGATCGCCTGGCTGCCATGCACCACCGAGTTCGAACCGCGAAGCACTTCGATCCGGCTGATATTGCCGGTCAGCAGATGGCCGAAATCATAACCGTCGCCGATGCCGCTCGGGTCGTTGACCTTGACCCCGTCGATCAGCACCAACGTCTGCGTCGTTTCGGCGCCGCGGATCGAGATGCCCGCAACCGAACCGGTGCTGCCGGTGCGATTGAAGCGGACGCCGGGGGTGGTCGCGAGCAGGTCGACGACGTCGGTCGTCTGGCGTGTCTCGATCGTTTCGGCATCGATCACCGTGATCGCCTGACCGACCTCGTCCTTCGACTGTTCGATGCCCGACGCGGTGACGACGATGGCGTCTGAACGGATATTGTCCTGCGCGGCGACCGGCGTCGCAGCGACAAGGGCGAGAAGAGAAATGCTCGAATATTTCAACATGGGAGACTCCCGCACGCCGGCAACGAAGGCGGAGCCTGCCGAAACGCACGCGCGATCGACCGGCGCTGGCGTCGCAAGCGGCGTAAAAGCCTGCAAAACCCCGGCACCGAAGCGGCTCCAGCCGCTTGGTCGTCGCTCGACGGAATTCTCCGTGCCGTGGTCTCACCCTGGACCCAGGCATTGAGCGACCCACGCCGGCAGGTCTCCTGGCTCGCGGGTCAGGGCTTGATGCACGCCTTCCCAGGTTGCCCCAGTGGCTGATCCGAAAGTTTCGGATCGGTGCATCTCGCTCGCCGCTTACAGTTGCAGGGACAGCCTCGGCTTCGGGGGTTCGGCAAGAACCCCGTTACCGCGTTCCCATTTTAAGCCCTTTCGGGCACCGGCGCGATCATGCGCGGGACAAGCCCCGCACGCGCCGCCCATAGCGGAATGCGGCGCGGGTGCAATCGGGATTTGCGTTTGCGCTCCTCTCTGCGGCGTAGCCGTGGGGAGGGGGACCGCGCCCGGAGGGCGTGGTGGAGGGGCGGCGACGGTGCGTCATTGCGCAAGGCCGCTGCCCCTCCGTCAGCGCTTTGCGCTGCCACCTCCCCATGGCTTCGCCACAGGGAGGATTTTCAGATCACCCGCTCCACCACCATCGCAGCGCCAACCCCCATCGCGCCGGTCAGCACGACCAGCCCATATTTCCCCCCGCACGCATCGAGCGCGTCGAGCAGGGTCGAGGTCAGGATCGCGCCGCTGGCGCCCATCGGGTGCCCCTTCGCCAGATGCCCACCGCTGACATTGACGCGCGCCGGATCGGCGTCGCGGTCGCGCAGGAATTTTGCGATGGTCACGGCGAACGCTTCCATAAACTCGATACGGTCCATGTCGCCGAGGGCCAGCTCGGCGCGCGCCAGCACCTTGTCCATCGCGACAAACCCCGCGGTCAGCGACGCCGCGGGATCGCCGCCACTCTCGGCAAAGGCAACGACGCGCGCGCGTGGAGACGGACCGAGCCCGGCACCGCCGACGAGCGCAAGGCCTGCGCCGTCGCAGATTGGCGGCGCGTGGGCGATGCTGTGCAGAGGGGCAAAGGTCGCGCCGCCCAGCGCGTCGGCGTATTCCGCCTGAAGGTCGCCGAAGGCGGCGGGCGCGGCGCCGAGTGATTCGGCGGTCGTCTGCGGGCGGATACATTCTTCGCCGGTCAGCGGTCCCGTGGCGATCCGCGATTTCTGAAGCGCGGTGTCGGTATCTGTGGCCGCAGCCTTTTGTTGCGAGATTAGGGCAACGGCATCGAGGTCCGCGCGGGTAATTCCCTCGACGTGTGCGAGCCGGTCGGCGCCGAGCACCGGCGGCACGAAGCGCGCGCGCGGCGGCAATTCCTCGTTGGTGTAGAAGCCCGCGCGATCGCTCAAAAAAGGAGTCGCGCTCATCGACTCCACCCCGCCCGCGAGGATGCAATTCGCTTCGCCGCTCGCCACTTTGGCGACCGCCTGACCGATCGCCGACAGGCCCGAGGCGCAATAATTGTTGATGCTGTGCGCCGCCGTAGTGTCGGGCAGGCCCGCATGAAGCTTCGCCAGCATCGCGATATGCCCGCCCTGCGCGCCGCTCTGCGTGACGCAGCCGAGCAGCAGTGCATCGGGAACAAAATCGCCGCATCGTGCCGTGAGCGCTGCAATCTGCTGGCGCACCAGCTCCTGCGGGCTCAGCCCTGCAAGCCCGCCGTCGGGCCGCGCCTTGCCGCGCGGGGTGCGAACGGCGTCGTAAAGATAGACGTCGGCCAAATCAGGTGCCGACGACGAAGCTGACCGCGGTCGTCGCGCTGCCGCCGACGTTGAAGGTCGCGAAATTCTTTGCGCCTTCGACCTGATAATCGCCCGCATTGCCGGTGACCTGCCGCCAGCTGTCGAGCAGCATCCGCACCCCGGTGGCACCAACCGGGTGCCCCAGTCCGATCAGCCCGCCCGACGGATTGACCGGCAATTTGCCGCCCAGCGCGATCGTCCCGTCCTCGACCGCGCGCCAGCTTTCGCCCGGCGGGGTGATGCCGAAATGATCGATCGCCATATATTCGGTGATCGAGAAACAGTCGTGAACTTCCACCCCGTCGCACGCATAGACATCTGGCATCTCGGCACGCTTCAGCGCGTCCATCATCGCCTTGCGCACACTGGGGAAGACATAGGGCTCGCCACGGCTGCCCGCGACCTTGGTCGAATACAGCAGCGGGGCGGTCGAATGGCCCCAGCCCTTGATGCGCGGGATGCTCTCGATCGGGATGCCGCGGCGTTTCGCATAGGTTTCGGCGACTTCGCGTGACGCGAGGAAGATGGCGGCGGCGCCGTCGGTGACCTGTCCGCAATCGGATTTGCGGAGGCTTCCCTCGATCAGTGGATTGACCTCGTCATTCTCGCCGAGATGATCGTCGGTCACCGCCCAGCCGCGCGTCTGCGAGTTCGGGTTTTTCTTGGCGTTGGCGAAATTGTTGGCGGAGATACCGCGCAGATGCGCGCGGTCCAGCCCGAAGCGTTCCTCATATTCTTCCGCAACGCGGGCAAACATCCACGGCCACAGATAGCGCGCCTCCTGCGCCTCGCGCCCCGCCCATGCGGCGGCGCCGAGATATTCGGCGGCGCGCTGGCCGGGGACGTTGCGCATCAGTTCGATGCCGAGCACGAGCGCGAGGCCATAGCGTTCGGCCTCGATCTCGGCCGCGGCGGCGAGAATCGCGATGCTGCCCGACGCGCAGGCGGCTTCGTGGCGCGAGGCGGGAACGCCCGCGAGGTCGGGGTGGACGTGACCGAAGAAGCCGCCGAGCTGGCCTTGCCCCGCGAACAATTCGCCGACGAAATTGCCGACGTGCGCGGTTTCGACTTCCTTTGGCTCTATGCCCGTCGCCGCGAACGCGGCTTCGGCAACGTCGCGGAACAGCTCGAACAGACCACCGCCCTCGCGCTCCATGTTGCGCGCAAAATCGCTTTGCGCGCCGCCGAGGATGAAGACGTCCTTCGCCATATCAGGCTTCCTTTTCGAGAGTGGCGAGCGCCATGTCGCGCACTTCGCTGCGCATCACCTTGTTGGTGACGTTGCGCGGCAGCGCGTCGAAGCGGAGCAGGCGTTCGGGCAGCTTGAATACCGCGAGATCCTTTTCGCGCAGATAGTCGGTCACGTCGGGCAGGCTGACATCGTCCGCGCCGCGCGGGACGTATGCCAGCCCTATGCGCTCGCCCATCGTCGGATCGGGGAGCGAGAAGACGCAGGCTTCGGCGAGTAGCGGGTGGCCGCCGAGCAGTTGGTCGATTTCTTCGGGTGAGATATTCACCCCGCCGCGGATGATCAGATCCTTGCAGCGTCCGACGAAGCGATAGAAGTCGCCGCCCTCGGCGATTTCGAACAGGTCGCCGGTGCGGAACCAGCCGTCGTCGGTGAAGGCTTCCGCAGTGCGGTCGGGGGCGTTGTGATAGCCTTCGAACAGCGATGGACCGCGGATCTGCAACTCACCCGACACGCCGTCGTCTTCGATCGGATCGCCGCCGCCGGGCGGGACGAGGCGGCTTTCGATATTATGCGCGCGGCCTTCGCCATAGGGCGGCGGATATTGGCCGCGGCGCGGGAACAGGCCGGCGCGTTTGTCGGGGTCGGGCATGTCGCCCTCGCCGGTGATGAAGCTCATCCCCTCGTTCGACCCGAACACGTTGACGATGATGATGCCGAGCTTTTCCTGAAAGCCGCGTACCATCGCAGGCGCGAGCGGTGCCGACCCTGAGGCGATGACGCGTAGGCTAGAGAGGTCGACCGACGCGAGCAAAGCCTCATTCTGGAGCAGCATGTTGAGCACCGCGGGCGGCGCGATCGTCAGGCTGGGGCGCTCCGTCGCGATTTGTTTGAGGTAGATGCCCGGATCGAAGGGGTGATGCAGCACCATCGTCCCCGCGCTCGTCAGCCAGCACATGGTGATACCGCCGATGCTCGCCATGTTGATCAGCGGGAAGGGGTTGAGCAGGACGTCGCCCGGCCCGACCTTCATCGCCTCATATCCAGCGGCGGCGACCGCGATCCAGTGGTTGTGGCTGCGCGGCACGCCCTTGGGCACGCCGGTGGTACCCGACGTCCAGCAGATGGTGAAAATGTCGTCGGCATCGACCGGGTTGGCGGCAACATGCGCGGCGAGGGCGTCGGGATCACCCGCGGCGGTTGCAAGGTTAAGCGCGCCTGCGGGTGCATCGGGGCCGAAGGTCATCAGCGCGATGCCGTCGAGCAACGGCGCCGCAACGCCGACATGGTCGCAGCCCTTGACCTGCGTCGCGCACACGAACGCTTTGGGCTCAACGACCCCGATCATGCCTTTCAGTTCGTGGCTGCGATATTGCACCGCCGCCGGGCTGACGATCGCGCCGATCTTCGCCGCCGCGAAATAGAGCGCGACGAACTCGCTGATGTTGGGAAGCTGGACGAGCAGCACGTCGTCCTTGCCGATCCCGGCGGTGACAAGCGCGCCCGCGAGCCGGTCGATCTCGGCCGCCAGTTCGGCATAGCTCAGCCGCTGCGGTTCGCCGAACGCGAAGTCTGCGCGGTTGGGCGCATCGACGAGCGCGAGCCGGTCGGGATGCGCTGCGGCATTGGCCGCGAACAGGTCGGCAAAACTCTGGTCGCCCCACCAGCCGCTTTCCCGATATTGCCGCCTTTTGTCCTCTCCCGCGACGATCATGTCAGGTGGCCAGCACGCTGTTTTCGCCCATGCCGATGTCGTCGCCGCTCGCCCACACGCTGTGCGTTCCCGAACAGATGCGCTCGGGCAGGATGATCCGGCACACCGGCCCCGCCGCGATATTCTTGGCGTCGATCAGCACACATTCGGACTTGTCGGTTTCGAGGTCGGCGATGAACGAAACGAGATAGCCGTCGTCTTCATCCTTCGCGTTAATACGCGGCGCAAACGGCGCCTCGCTGCCGAAGCGGCCGGGGCCGAATTCATATTCCTCGCTCGTGCGCGCATTGAGGTCGTGCTTCACCAGCCCGCGGAACAGGAACCAGCCCGGCTCAGGGATCGCGCTATAGGCATAGCGATAGGGCTTTCCGGCATAGCGGTGGTTGAACATGCCGAATTCGAGGTCGCGCTCGTCGAGCCGTTCTTCCTTGGTCTCACCCGTCACGAGGTTGAAGCGCCAGCGATGGAGACGCGGTTTCAGCAGTCCCTGGTCGAGATAGGCCATCATCCGCTCCAAGCCCTCAGGGGCGTTTGGATAGGATCTCGGCATCGGCTCTTCCTGATAATAGCCGTCGAGAATGATCTCGTCGCCTTCCTCCCACGCGTTCAGCCAGTGGAGCGTGTAGGTCGGCTCGGCCTCGAACCAGCGAATATCCTCGGGCTGCCCATGCCGCGGAATGATCGCAAAGCGCGTTTTCTGGTCGGGATGAAACTGCACCACATGCAGCCGCTTTTCGAGCAATTCCTCGTTCCAATAGAGCGGCATGTCGTTGAGGATCGTGTAATTCTCGGTGAACGCCATATCGTGCGGCAGCCGCGGTCCGGGCAGCGGCACCGGAATATAATGCTTCAGCTTGTTGTCCGGCCCGACGACGCCATAATGCATGAACGGCGCATGCTTTGAATAGTTGAAGAACATCAGCTCGCCGGTCGCGAGGTCGACCTTGCAATGCGCCGAAATGCCGTCGAGCGGTACCCAGCTTTCGGTGCCGAACTGTTCGAGCGTGAAAGGGTCGAGCCGATAGGCTTCGCCGCATTGATAGAAGGTCGAGATGATCTTGCCCGCGTGGATCGCAACGTCGGTCGAGCTGCTATCCTTGAGCCACTCCTGCGCCCCCCAGCCGTGGCGCGTCGATTTGTGCGGCGGCTCCATGAGACCGGCCCACAGCGAACGACCGGCCTCTTTCTCGGCCGCAAAGCCCTTGGTGCGGACAAAGCGGCTGCGATAGCTCGCGCGGCCGTCCTTGAACGAAATCGCGTGAATGAAGCCGTCGCCGTCGAAGGGGTGATAGCGGCCGATCGGTTCGTGGATCTGGTTCTCGCCGGTGCGGACATAAACGCCGTCGATGTCGGTCGGGATATTGCCGATCACCTCGGCATCGCCATTGGCGAAGATCGCGTTCCACTCGTTGTAAGTCGGCCGCCACGCGCCCTTCATATAGGGATGGTCGTTCGGCTGGATCGTCGTTTCGATCGTCTCGACAAGCTGGGCGGTCATGCGAGGGCTCCTTCGGCGGGGGTAAAGCGCGGCCTTGCGGCAGCGGCATCATATTCGGAAACAAGGCGGTCGACGATAGCGGCAACAGGCTCGACACCGTGCACTGCGCCGACGCCTTGCCCGGCGGACCAGACATTCTTCCACGCCTTTGCGTCGTCCTGCGCGTCGGAGAAGTTGGGTCGCTTGTCCTCGGGCATGTTGGCGGGGTCGTATCCGGCGGCAATCAGGCTGGGTTTCAGCCAATTGGCGGTGACGCCGGTAATGCCCTTCGACGGCACGATGTCCTCGGCGCCGGCGGCAACGACCATATCTTTATAGCCCGCCACCGCCATGCTCTCGGCGCAGGCAATCAGCGACGTTCCGAGATAGGCGAGGTCGGCGCCCAAAATCTCCGCCGCGCGCACCGCGTGACCCGTCGAGATCGCGCCGCCGAGTACCAGCGGCCCGTCCCAGAATTGCCGCACCTCTTCGACGAAAGCGAAGCCCGCGGTTGCGCCGGTATGCCCGCCCGCCCCCGCCGCGACGAGCACCAGCCCGTCTACCCCCGCCGCCGCGGCCTTGCGCGCAAAGCCGACCGAATTGACGTCAGCGAACACTAGCCCGCCGTAGCTGTGGATCTCCTCGACCACCCGCGCTGGGCTGCCGAGCGCGGTGATCACCAGCGGGACCTTGTGGCGCACGACGCAGGCGACGTCCTCTGCAAGACGGCTGTTTGACGGATGGACAACCAGGTTGACCGCCCACGCCGCGGCTTCGGGATCGGCCGACAGCGCTGCGTCGATCCGGCTCACCCAATCCTCAAGGTCTTCAGAGGTGCGCGCATTGGGGGCAGGGAAGCTGCCGATCATCCCGGCGCGCGATGCCGCGATCACCATCTCCGGTCCCGAGACGAGGAACATCGGCGCGGCAATCGCGGGCAGGCGCAAATTGCGCGTCAACGCGGGGGGAAGGCCGTTTTGCGGCACTGCTGTCCTCTCTCAAATTATCTGACTTGCATAACGATACTTAAAGCCGTTATGAGTCGCAAGGCAAGAAAAACATCGCGGGCGGCGGTCGCCAAGACGATGATGCGTGGGAGGATCCTTATGAAGAGCTATTTTGTTTCGCTGCTCGCTGCATCGGCGCTCGCGAGCCCCGGTATGGCTTTTGCGCAGGACGCGGCCCCGGCTGACGATCAGGGCGGGCTCGAGGAAATCATCGTTACCGCGCAGAAACGCGCCGAAGGCCTGTCGGACGTGCCGATTTCGATCTCGGCGATCAGCGGCAAGCAAGTTGAAAATTATGGCCAGACCAACCTCGAACAGATTTCGTCCTCAGTCCCGAACCTCAAGATCACCCAGACGGCGATCGCCAACCGCATCGCGATCCGCGGCATCGCGTCGGGCGACAACAAAGGGTTCGAACAGTCGGTCGCGATGTTCGTCGACGGCGTCTATTACGGCCGCGACCAGCTCTCGCGCCTGCCGCTCGTCGACATGGAGCGCGTCGAAGTGCTGCGCGGGCCGCAGCCGACCCTGTTCGGCAAAAATGCGATTGCGGGCGCGGTGAACATCACGACGCGCAGCCCGACGGACGAATTCGAGGGGTCGGTAAGCGGCCTCTATGAATTCAACCACAAGGAATTGCAGCTGACCGGCGTGCTATCCGGCCCGCTGAGCGAAGGCGTCGAGGCGCGCGTCGTCGGCTATTACCGCAAGATGGACGGCTATTTCTACAACGCGAAGCTCGACCGCGACGAGCCGAACGTCGATGAGAAATATTTCCGCGGCAAGCTCGAGTTCGATCGCGGCGGCCCCTTCGCGGCCGAGCTCAAGCTCGAATATGCCGACTTTGAAATGAAGGGCCAGCCGCGCGATGTGTTCGGCGCGGTCGGCAATTACAATACGGTGTTCCAGGGGCCGTTTTTCGTCAGCACCGACCCCGATTATGTCCGCGAGGATAATGGCTATCAGAGCCGCAACAAGGTGTTCGGCGCGACGCTGAATGCCGATCTGGAGATCGGCGAGCATACGCTGACCTCGGTGTCGTCGCTGCTCGATTACAAGACGCGCGAAATCGTCGACGTCGATTTCTCGGGGATCAGCTTCCTCGACGGCACCAATTTGCAGGAAGATTACCGGCAATATTCGCAGGAGCTGCGGCTGGCGTCGCCGGGCGGTGAGGCGTTCAACTATATCGCCGGTGCCTATTATCAGCACGCCAAGCTGGACGTCGACGACCAGGTGCTGTTCAACTCGACCTTCCTGGCTTTGGGGCCGCCGTTCAACGCGCTCGGTGACACCCGCAATGACCGTGTCTATTCGCAGAAATCCGACCTGATCTCGGTGTTTGCGCAGGGCGAGTTGGCACTCAGCGACCGCTTCCGGATCACCGCGGGCGCGCGCTTCAACCATGAGAAGAAAAGCGGCAGCCGCGATCTTCGGATCGTTCAGGGACCGCTCAACACCTTCAACCCGCTGGTTGTCGCCGGGACATTCCGCGCGCTCAATATCGAAGCGCACAGCATATCGGGCAAATTGAGCGAAGACAGCTTCAACCCGATGGTCAACGTCCAGTTCGACGCCACCGACGACCTGATGCTCTACGCCTCGTTCGCGCGTGGGACCAAGGCGGGCGGTTTCGATATCCGCTCCAACTCGCTGCCCGGTTCGACTACGGTCGCCAAGCCCGGCGCCTTCGAATTCGAGGATGAAAGCGCCGACAATTTCGAGGCGGGGCTGAAATACAAGGGCCGCAATGTCGCGTTCAACCTGTCGCTCTATCGCACCACCTACAAGGATCTGCAGGTCAATATCTTCGACGGCACGCTGAACTTCAACGTCGCCAACGCCGCGGGCGCGCGGACGCAGGGGGTCGAGGCCGACTTCCGCGCCGCGATTGCCGACGGACTGACGATCAGCGGTGCGGTCGCCTATCTCGACTTCAAATTCACCAACTTCACCTCGGGCCAATGCTATTATCTGCAGGTGCCGGGGCCGGGCGGGTTCTGTGATTATACCGGGCTGCGCAACGCGCTGTCGCCGAAATGGTCGGGCAATTTGAACGTCGATTATACGACCCCGATCAGTAGCGACATGAAGGTTGCGTTCAACATCAACGCCGACTTCTCGTCGTCATACATCGCGTCGGCGAACCTTGATCCGCGCACGCATCAGGATGGCTATGTCAAACTGGGCGCCCGGTTGGCGCTCGGGCAGATCGACAATCGCTGGGAAGTGGCGCTGATCGGGCGCAACCTGACCAACCAGCGCATATTGCAAACCGCCAGCTCGATGCCGCTGGCGACGACGATCACGCGCAATGCCGGCAATGCGTATAATGGCATCGTCGATCGCCCGCGGACGATTGCGGTGCAATTGACCGGGCGCTTTTAGCGGCCTCTCCCCGGGGACGAGGGGGCGCGGGCACCGCTCCCTCTCCCGACCCCGCCTTGTCGATGTCGGGTCGCTGGGGTAGGGCGGCGGCGGAGCAAGAAATGGCTTGGGCTTGAAACACGATCGCACCATCAGGGCTTGTTCGATCTGGCGCGCGCTCGACGTCGTCGGCGACGTGCCGGTGCTGCTGTTGATGGAGCAGGCGCTGCTCGGCATCCACAGTTTCGACGAATTTGTCGCGCGCACCGGCCTCGCGCGCTCGGTGGTCAACGGGCGCCTCAAGAAACTGGTCGAGGAAGATTGCCTCGCCAAGGTGCCGCGCAAGGGCGGCCGCGGTTTTCATTATATGCTCACCCAAAAGGGGCGCGATCAGTTTCCGAACGGCCTGATGATGCTGCGCTGGCAGCATAAGTGGGAAGCCGACAGCCGCGATTTCCAGGTCCGGCTGCACCATGCGACTTGCGGCCATGCGACCGAACCGGTGCCGACCTGCGGCCATTGTCACGCCGAAATCGATCCGCGCGACGTGGATTGGCGCGAGGGACCGGGGCTGGCGCAGGTCGTGCCGCATTATGAGCGCCGCCGCTTCAACGGCGACATCGGCGCGCGGCGACCCGGTGGCCGACCACTGGTCGACACGATGATCGAACTGTTCGGCGACCGCTGGGCGACGCTGGTGGTCCGCGCGATGTTCACCCACATCAACCGCTTCGACGACATCCAGCGCGACACGCTGATGGCGACCAATATCCTGACCGGGCGTTTGGAACGCCTGGTGAGGCAGGGGATCATTCGCGCCGTTCCCTATTCCGACCGCGGCGACCGTTTCGAATATCGGCTGACCGCCAAGGGCCGCGACCTTTATCCAGTGCTGCTGGCGCTGCTGCAATGGGGCGACCGTTGGTTTTCTGACGAGCGCGGGCCGCCGGTGCTGCTCACCCACCGGCCCTGTGGTCACGACCTGAACATGGTCGTCGCGTGCAGCCATTGCGGCGACGAACTGCGACTGGACAACAGCCGCTTCACCGTCGAAGCGACCGAGACGCCTACCGCGAAATAATCATGCGCCGCCCACTGGCGCGCGCAGGGCCGACTGGTTACATGGGCCGCCACCAAACGAATCGCGCGTGCCGCCCCGAAATGCGGGACAGGCGCCGCCCGCACCAGAAAGTGGCCCCGATGGAAATCACGACCGGTCTGACCTTTGACGATGTGCTGTTGGTGCCCGGCCCATCCGAAATCCTGCCCAGCGATGCGATTCTGTCGACCCAGCTGACCAGCGAGATCAGCCTGAACATCCCGATCCTGTCGTCGGCGATGGACACGGTGACCGAGGCCGATATGGCGATCCTGATGGCGCAGATCGGCGGCATCGGCGTGCTCCACCGCAATCTGACGATCGAGGAACAGGCGGCCGCGGTGCGGCAGGTGAAGCGCTTCGAAAGCGGGATGATCGTCAATCCGATCACCATCACCCCCGACGCCCCGCTGTCTTACGCCACCGCGCTGATGGACCAGCACAAGATTTCGGGCATCCCGGTCGTTGAACCGGGCGGCAAGCTGGTCGGCATCCTGACCAACCGCGACGTGCGCTTCGCCGCCAATCCCGGCCAGCCGGTGCGCGAGTTGATGACCGCCGACAATCTGGCGACCGTGCGTCCCGGCGTCGGCCAGGACGAGGCGCGCAAACTGCTTCACCAGCGCCGCATCGAAAAGCTGCTCGTCGTCGATGACGATTACCATTGCATCGGGCTGATCACCGTCAAGGATATGGAAAAGGCGGTCAATTTCCCTGAGGCGACCAAGGACAGCAGCGGCCGCCTCCGCGTCGCCGCGGCGACCAACACCGGCGATTCCGGCGTTGAGCGCGCCGAAGCCCTGCTCGACGCCGAATGCGACTTGATCGTCGTCGATACCGCGCATGGCCATAGCAAGATGGTCGGCGAGACGGTCGCCAAGATCAAAAAATTGTCGAACCGTGTCCAGGTGCTGGCGGGCAATGTCGCCACCGGCGATGCGACGAAGGCGCTGATCGACGCAGGCGCGGACGGGGTGAAGGTCGGGATCGGTCCCGGCTCGATCTGCACGACCCGGATCGTCGCGGGTGTCGGCGTGCCGCAGCTCACCGCGATCCTCGACAGCGTCGAAGCGGCGTCGAAGCAGAATATCCCGATCGTCGCCGACGGCGGCCTACGCACCTCGGGCGATATCGCCAAGGCGCTGGCGGCGGGCGCGTCGAGCGTCATGGTCGGCTCGCTGCTCGCCGGGACTGCCGAGGCGCCCGGCGAAACTTTCTTGTTTCAGGGGCGGACGTACAAAAGCTATCGCGGCATGGGCAGCGTCGGCGCGATGGCACGCGGATCGGCCGACCGCTATTTCCAGCAGGACATCAAGGATCAGATGAAGCTGGTTCCGGAAGGGATCGAGGGGCAGGTGCCGTTCAAGGGTCCGGCCAAGGATGTCATCCATCAGATGGTGGGCGGCGTGAAGGCGGCGATGGGTTATACCGGCAGCCGCACCCTGACCGATTTTCGCGACCGCGCAAAGTTCGTGCGCATCACCAACGCGGGCCTGCGCGAAAGCCATGTCCACGACGTGTCGATCACCCGCGAGGCACCGAATTATCCGGCGGGTTGAAGCTTCTGTTTCGTCGTTGCGAGGAGCAAAGCGACGAAGCGGACTCCAGCCCTCAACCTCAGGCTCTCTCGGCAGCAGGAGATTGCTTCGCTGCGCTCGCAATGACGATTAGAAAGAAGCCGCAAATATGACCCCCGCCGCCCGCGTCCAGACCGCCATCGAAATCCTCGACGTCATCGCCGCATCGGCGCGCGATGGCGGCGCCCCCGCCGACACGATCTTTGCCGAGGCAATGCGCGCGCGTCGTTATGCGGGATCGAAGGACCGCCGCGCGATCCGCAGCCTTGTCTATGATGCGATCCGCGCTGTGCGGTCGGTGCCCGCGTCGGGCCGCGCCGCGATGCTCGCGCTTGCTGATAGCGATGCGGAGCTCGCCGCATTGTTCGACGGCGCTTCTTACGGGCCGACCGCAATCGGTGCCGATGAAGCCCGCGCCGAGACCGGGCTTGCCACCCCCGCGTTGATCAAATTGTTCGACCCGCTGGTCAGCAAGGCGGAGCACGCCGCGATGCTCGCCCGGGCGTCGCTCGACCTGCGCGCCAACCGGCTGCGCTCCAGCCGCGACGAGCTGGCGATGATCTTTCCCGACGGCGAAGCAATCAACGGTCTCAACGACGGCTGGCGCCTGCCCGGTGAAACCGCCGCGGTCCAGAACCCGGCCTATGCGGAGGGGCAATTTGAGGTGCAGGACGCCGCGAGCCAATATGCCGCCGCCGCACTCGGCGCCGAAGCCGGGCAGGTGGTCATCGATCTGTGCGCGGGCGCGGGCGGCAAGACGCTCGCGATCGCTTCGGCAACCAATGACGAAGCCGCGATCCTCGCCTGCGACACCAACCGGGCGCGGCTGCAACAACTGGCGCCGCGCGCGCACCGCGCGGGGGCGACCAGTATCGAAACGCTGCTGCTCAACCCCGGACAGGAACGCGCGATGCTCGCCGAGCGGTTGGGGAAGGCCGACCGCGTCATCGTCGATGCGCCCTGTTCGGGGAGCGGCACCTGGCGGCGGAGCCCCGAACTGCGCTGGCGCTCGACCCCGGCGCGGCTTGACCGCCATGTCGCCGATCAGGCGAAGCTGATGGACATCGGCGCAGCCTTGGTGGCGCCGGGCGGCAAACTCCTCTATGCTGTCTGCTCGATCATCGCTCGCGAGGGGCGCGCACAGGTGGATGGTTTTCTGACCCGTCATCGCGGCTGGACCGCCGATACCGGCTATCTGCCCGATGGCGTCGGGCGCGCCGCGGGCCACGGTTTTCTGCTCACCCCGAAGCACGACGGATGCGACGGATTTTTCCTCGCACGACTGACAGCGCCATGTTAGCATCCCTGTAATGAAGCGATGGGAGAATGCGATGCGCGTCAGTTTTCTGGCTCTATCGGCGGGTTTGATCCTTGCCAGCCTGCCCACGGCATCCGACGCCCAGCGCGCTGATAACGACATTTTCCCACGCTCGATCGCGCTCCAGCAGCAGGGCCAGGCGGCGCAGGAATCTGGTGATCTGAACCTCGCGGTCGACTTCTATGAATCGGCGCTTACCGCCGACCCGCGCAACCGTTCGGCGATCATCGCGTTGGCGCAGGTCGCCCGCGCGCAGGGTCTGCCCGGCAAGGCGATCGGCCTGTATCGCGAAGCCCTCGTCCTCGAACCCAACGACGTCGTTGCGCTGACCGGGCAGGGCGAAGCGCTCGCCGACAAGGGCGCGCTCGAACTGGCGCGTCAGAAACTGACCGAAGCGCAGCGCGTCTGCGCCGAAAAATGCCCGCAGGTCGCGGCGCTGGAAAAAACGATCTCGTCGAGCGCGTCGAAGCGTGTTGTCGCGGCGGAGGCTTTGGTGCCGAAGCCGGTGGTTGCGACGGTGGGTACCACGAGCAAGAATTAGGATCTGGCCCAGGCTTACGGCGGCATTGCGGCGGATTCGATAGATTCTCCTCCCTAAGAGGGAGGCGAGAAGCAATGTCCGCAACCGGTCGATATCGCCGCCGCTAAGCGGCTGTCTTGGCTGCTAAACGCTCCGGTACCGATCTTTGATGTGAACCGGCTGGAGCGCCGCGCCTGATATGCTAAGGGCATCCTATGCTTCACATGCACGGCCGCGGCGGCACCGTCCAACTCGATGGTGTCAAATATGACTGGGAACTCCTGAGCGAGCCCCAACTGTCCTCTTCCGATGGCTGGAGGGGCATGACCGTCGCCTTGCGCCAGAGAGATATGCCACGCGAAGCGGTGCTGGAATTTCCGACGCCAAAGCGCCTGTTGAAAGGATTGCCGAAAGGGCGTTCGCACATCAACGACGCAATCGCCTTGCGCGGGGTGCGAGCGGCATTGTCGGCAGGATGGGAGCCGGCGTCTCGCGGCAAGCCCACGGTCTTCATGGTTGATGCCAACGGCGACTAATCGCAATCGCCCAACCAAGCGGCACTGATCTCCCCCCTATGCCCCTCCGGCGCCAGCGCGGCGCGCAGGGCTTCCAGCAAAGGCGGCAGCGCCTGCGTGAAGGCGTAGGGCGGGTTGACGATGAAAAGGCCCGCGCCGTTATAAATGTCGGGCTGATCGCTGTCGTACAGCCAATGCTCGACCACCAGAAACTTCGGGATGCCGAGTTTCCGCAACTGCTGCTTCCACCGCCAATGCGTCTCGCGGTCTTTCAGCGGATACCAGATCACCGTCACGCCATGCGCCCATTTGCGGTTAGCCGCCGCGAGGGTGGCGGTGATTCGGGCGCGTTCATCGGTCTGCTCATATGGCGGGTCGACCACCACCATGCCGCGCGGGGTGCGTGTAGGCAGCAGTGCCAGCCAAAGCTCGTAGGCATCGCGCTGATGCACAGCGGCGGATGTACCGCGCATCGCGCCGCGCAGGGTGTATGCGTCATCGGGATGTTTTTCGTTGAGGATCAGGAAATCCTGCGGGCGCAGAAGCTGCGCCAGAACCTGCGGCGAACCCGGGTACAGGCGCGGCTCGCCCCCGACATTGACCGCCTGTACGGCGGCGCGGTAGTCATCCAGCAGGGGGTTCGGGTCGGCAAAGGCCCGCAGCACGCCCTGTGTAGCCTCGCCGGTGCGCCCGGCCTCCTCGCCGTCAAGGTCGTAAAGCCCTGAGCCGGCGTGGGTATCGATCAGTGTCAGCGCGCCCGGCTTTTGCTGCAGGGCCCGTACGAGGGCGATCAGCAGGCTGTGCTTTACGACGTCGGCGCTGTTGCCAGCATGGAAGGAATGGCGATAATTCATTTCGGGAGCCCGTATAGTGTCGGGCGGAAACCTTCAAAGCATTCTGTGCAAGGCCTCAAACCGGCGCTACGCCCCCAGCGATCGCGCCAGCGCTACCCATTCGGCGACGCTCACCGTTTCGGCGCGGCGGGTGGGGTCAATGCCGAGCGCCTCCGCCGCGGCAACCGCCCCCTCCAAGCCCTTCAGGCTCTGACGCAGCATCTTGCGCCGCTGGCCGAAGCCCTTCTCGGTCAGTTTCGACAGCAGTTTCGGATTAACGCCTTCGGGCTGCTCGGCAGGCACAACATGAACGATCGCCGACATCACCTTGGGCGGTGGGGTGAAGGCCGAGCGGTGGACTTTCATTGCGATCTTCGCGGTGGAACGCCACTGCGCCAGCACCGCGAGCCGCCCGAAGGCGTTGCCGCCGACCGGCGCGACGATGCGTTCGGCAACTTCCTGCTGGAACATCAGGGTCAGCGACAACCAGCGCGGCGGCCAGCTTGCGGGCTCCAGCCAGCGGGTGAACAGCGCCGTGCCGACATTGTACGGCAGGTTGGCGACGATATGATAGGGTGCGCCGCCGGTCAGCGCATCGACGTCGACCGCCATCGCGTCGTCGGCAATCACCGTTAGCTGACCCGGGAAGGCGTCGCTGAGCTCGCCGAGCAGCGGCAGGCAGCGGTCGTCGCGTTCGACCGCGATCACCTTTGCCCCGGCGCGGAGCAGCGCGCGGGTCAGGCCGCCGGGGCCGGGGCCGACTTCGAACACCGTGGCGCCGTCCAGATCGCCCGGGATCGCGGCGATGCGGTCGAGCAATTGTTCGTCGAACAGGAAATTCTGCCCTAGCGCCTTGCTCGCCTGCAACCCATGCGCGCGCACCGTTTCGCGCAGCGGCGGCAGGTGGGGCGCGGGGCGGCCGCTCACTTCGCGGGCGCGCAGTGGCGCTCGCGCGCGATCGCCAGCTTGGCCGCCATTGCGATCGCGGCGATCGTCGGGCCGGGATCGGCCGTGCCGGCGCCAGCGATGTTGAACGCGGTACCATGGTCGGGCGAAGTACGGATGATCGGCAGGCCGAGGGTCAGATTGACCCCGTCGTGGAAATGCAGCGCCTTGAACGGCGTCAGCGCCTGGTCGTGATAGGCGCAGAGCAAGGCGTCGTAGCGCGCGCGGACGGCGGGCGCGAACAGGCTGTCGGCGGCAAGCGGGCCATCGACGATGATGCCTTCTTCGGCCAGCTGCGCGACGGCGGGGATCATGATCCGCTCTTCCTCGCCGCCAAGCTGACCGTTTTCGCCGGCATGGGGGTTCAGGCCCGCCAGCGCGATGCGCGGGTTTTCGATGCCGAAATCGCGTTTCAACCCGCGCACGACGATCCGCGCCTTGGCGACGATCAGCTCGACAGTCAGCTTTTCGGGCACCTCGATCAGCGGGATATGGACGGTCAGCGGCACGACGCGCAACGACGGTCCGGCCAGCATCATCACCGCGTTGGTCGCGGTTACGCCGCAGCGTTCTGCGATGAATTCGGTCTGGCCGGGGTGGGTATAACCAATGCTGTGGAGCGCGAACTTCGACACCGAACCCGTGACCAGTGCAGAGCT
Source organism: Alphaproteobacteria bacterium (assembly GCA_018823905.1). Classification (GTDB taxonomy): domain Bacteria; phylum Pseudomonadota; class Alphaproteobacteria; order Sphingomonadales; family Sphingomonadaceae; genus Sphingopyxis. Next base: position 10,864 of record JAHJHL010000200.1, on the reverse strand, counting down.
TGCCTGATTGCGGGTCAATCCGATGCCGGTTTCGAGCGCGTGCAGCGCGCAGGTCGCGCCCGCCGCGGTTGGGGTTCCGGGGGTCAGCGGGCCGCTGTCTTCCAGATGCCAGACGGGCAGGGCGTCATCGAAGACCCGCTGGACCTCATCCATGTCGCCGACCCGCACGACCGGACCGTCCCAGACGGCAGAGATTGTCGCAGCGTCACCAATCGCGACGAACGGGGGCAAATGGCTTTCGCGGCGCGCGGCCCAAGCGCGAGCGGTGACTTCGGGTCCGACACCGGCCGGGTCACCGAGGGTGACCGCGATCGGTTGTCGAAGATTGGCAAAAGACATTAGCTATATTCGATCACGGCATCCCGGCGGAGGTCGCGCAGATAACGCTGAGCCCGCTTGTTGACCTTTTCTTCGAGCAAGCGCGCTTCGATCTGCTCGATGTTCGGGGCGGTTGCGGTCTGCGGCATGTCGCGACCGCACAGCACCAGGACACTGACGCCCTCGTTCACCGCACCAAAGGGCTGGGTGGTTTGGCCGATCTGCAGATTGATCAACGTATTTTGCAGCGGTGCGGGCAATACCCGCATTTCGATATTGTCGCGCGAGACCACATTGGCGCCAAGCTGCGCCGCCACCGCATCGGCGCCCCCGCAACCCGCGATATTGCGCGTCGCTTCGGCGAATTGGCCGGCAAGCTCAGAAGCCCGCGCCTGCGTCGTTCCGGCCGGGAAATCGAGCGAGATCTGCTTGAGGCTGAGCACCGCGTCGCGCGGGTCGGCGGTCAGCACCTGGCGCCGGTCGATCATCAGCATGATCGACACGCCGCCGGGAACCTGGATCGGCCCGACCAGCTGGCCCGGCTGCATCGTCGTTGCCGCCTCGGCCATCGATGCCGGTAACTGGCCAGCTTTCACCCAGCCCAGGTCGCCACCGACGACCGCGGTCGATGCTTCCGAAAACTGGCGGGCATAGGCGGCGAAGCTGCCGCCTGCCTGCAACGCCTGAATGATTTTCTGCGCGTTTTCGGTGACCGCAGCGACATTTTCGGGCGGCGCCGACAGATAGATTTCACCAAGATGAAACTCATCCTGACCCTTGGCATCGTTCATCCGCTGGACCACTGACTCCACCTCGTCGGTCGACACGTTGGTCGTCGACTGGATGTTGCGCGACAACAGGCGATCCCAGGCGAATTCGCCGCGGATCTGCTGTTTAACCGCGGCGGCGGACGAGCCTTTCGAAATCAGATACGTCGAAAACTGGTCCGGCGTCTGCTTGAAGCGAAGCGCGAGCCGCGCGAACTGATCGTTGACGACATTTTCGTCGATCGTGATGTCGGCGGCCTTGGCTTCCTGAATCTGCAGCTTCTCATCGATCAAGTTGCTGAAAACCTGTTGGCGCAGTCGTTGCAGCTCTTCCGGTGGCAGCGCGACATCATTGTTGGCGATGCGGATCAGCGCCATGCGCTGTTCGATGTCGGTCGCGGTGATGATTTCGCCGTTCACGGTCGCCGACGGGCGATAGACATTGCTCTTGGCATCGCCGAAAATCTGGACATTGCCCGGGATATTCAGGCTGGTCGTCGGGACTTCGTCATCGCTGACGGTCTGCGCCAGCACAGGCGTCATCCCGGCGGCGGCCACGGCAATCAGGCTGATCATGGTCGAAAATTTGGTCATCGTTACCCTATTCGAGAAGGTTCGGACGCTCCGTATCAGCGGATACGCCCGATGGTCCAGCGCAATCCGCGATATTGACCGTTTGAGGGCCGCGGATACCGCGCAAACACTTAACCTAGGCTGAGCGACGCGTTCAGAACCCCAGGTTGCGGAATGCGATGCGGAACGAGAAGCTGTTGCCGCGCCGGGCGTCGCCAGTATCGGCATAATCGCGGCGCCAGGTCAGCGCGATCGACAGGCAGTCGTCATCATAGGCGACGCCTAGACGGTGACGAATCGGCTCAAAACCGTCGGCGGTGCTCAGCGGATCGTCGCGCTGCTCGGTCAGGTCGACGATCGCCGATCCAAAGATCGACCAATATTGCGCCACCTTCACCCGGCCACCGACCCGCGCTTCCTCGCGGTCCTGCAGATCTTCGCCCAGCAGCAGGATGTCGCGGTTGAGCCGCGAATAGCCCAGCACGGCATAGGTCGAGCGGCTGCCGATCGTTGCGTCAAACTCGTTGCGGCGGATTGCCAGATTGTCCTTGTCGAGCCGGAAGCGGTGAGTGAGGCGCAGGAAGTCGCGGTACGCGATCGTTGTCCGTCCGACGATGTCCGACGTGCGGTCGGTCAGCCCGGTGCCGTCGGGGAACAGCGCGGGTTTGTCGGACAAGCGATAGCTTTGGCCGACACTGCTGCTGATATTGAACCCCGGCCGACTGTAGTTCCACTCGACGCCGTAGGTGATGCGTGCGCCATCCTCGAAGCGGTCGTACCCATTGAAGCGGTTGATCGCGAAGAGGTTGCTGTCTTCCAGATCGAAGGCGCGCGAATCTTCGTTCGGGATGTCGAGATTTTTGAGCGGCGGGGTTGCGACGATCTGGACGCGCGGGGTCAGCGTCTGGGTGCCGCCGGCAAATTCACCGACGAACGGCCAGCGCATGTCGGCAGCGACCGCGGCGATACCGCGCGCTTGCCAGCCCGACTTGCCACGGTAACCGGGAATCGGGGTCAGCAGATTTTCGTCGCTATGATAAACGTCGCCGCGCACGAGCGCGGTCAGGGTCACCTCTTGCCCCAGCGCCGTTAGCCCGCGCAAATCCCAACGTGCGCCGGCAAAGGCGCGCTGGGTGTCCTGTCCCGCGGTGCGGCCGATCGCGAGCGTATTGAGCTGTAGCTCGACCTGACCGCCGAGAACCGGGTCGGCGAAGCGCTGGCGATAATCGATAATCGGCAGTGCGATCGGCTGCTGGCCCTGTTCGTCGTTGCGGCGCAGCGTTTGCGTCGCCCAGCCCGCGATCGACAGATAGCTATTGCCGCCAATCCGTTCGAGCTCGAACGTCGAGCGCAGCCGGTCGTCGCGACTGATGTCATAGCGGCGCATGAACGTCCGATCGGTCGCGATGCGGCCCGAATAGGTCAGGCTCCAGCGCGGATCGAACTGGAACTTGCCCGCGCTTTCCAGGTAGCCACGAAAGCGTTTGCGGCTGTCGGGATCTTCGCCGGTCAATGGCACCAGCGAGCCATAGGTCGCATAGCCATTGATGCGGAACGAACCGATGTCGGTAAGCGCGCGGAACTCGCCCTCGAGCATCGGCGCGGCGCCGGTGTAGAGGTGCGGGGTGATCGTGATGTCGCGGTCGGGCGCGAGGCGCAGATAATAGGGCACCGCGATTTCAAAGCCATTGCTGCGATCGAGCCGGATCTCGGGCACCAAAATGCCGCTGCCCGCTTCGCTGTTCGCCGGATGGCTGAGCCCGGGCAGCGGGATCAGCGGCAGCCCGAAAATCTCGACCCGCGCGCCTTTATAGCGGATCTTGTTCTGTGCCCGGTCATAGGTGACGCGAACGGCACGAATCTGCCAGCTCGGATTTTTGGGACAGCCCTCGCCGTCCTCGACCGGGCAGGCGGTGTAGGCGGCATTTTCCAGCTCGATATTGCCATTCTCGAACCGCGTTCCCTTGATCGCGGCCATTCTCGAACCATTGTCGAGCACGACGAGCAGGTTTTCGACGACGCCGTCGCGCAGACTGTCGGTCAGCTCGATCCGATCGCCATAGGCGGTATCGCCCTCGGGGCTCTTGATCGCGACATTGCCCTCGGCAAAGACTTGGCCCGTCTTGCGGTTCCACGTCACCTTGTCGGCGCGCATCGAAATAGCTTCGCGATTCATCGCGACATTGCCCTCGGCAATGACGACTTCGCTGTCGCTGTCGTAATTGAGGTTATCGGCGGCAAAGCCGACCTGGTCCTCGGCGGCGACCGCGGGGGCGTCGGTGGTGACCGGCGCAATGTCGGGGGTCTGGAGATCGGGCTCGCCAGCCAGTTCCTGAGCGGGAAGCGACTCGCCGGCCTGCTGCGCAACCGCGGGGCTCGCGATGAGCGCAAAACCGCTGGCCGTCGCCAGCCACAAGGGCTGCGATTGGCGCGCCTGTCGGAACAAAGCCCAGCTCATTTAATCACTTTGTCCCACTTAATCGACTGCGTCCGCCCGGGTTGGACCGGCTGCTTTGTTTTTGCAACTCGCAAGCGAAACCCCTATCGGTCCCGCACGCTGCAATCAATCATCGCATGAGAGAGTTACCGAATGGACATTCACTTTGTCGCGCAAATCGATGCGTCTGCCGACGTCGTCGCCTTTCCGGTCCGCAAGGGCGAACTGAACGCCTTTGTCCAGGCGCTGGGCGAGCCGCATGGCGCGCTGCTGAACGGCGCCGCGGCGCAGGCGCGGTTTGAGGGTGCCGCGGGCGGCATTGCCGAAACCGCTGCCGTCGATGGCGGGCGCGTCCTGCGCCTGCTGCTCGTCGGGATCGGCGAAGGCACGGTGCATGACCTCGAGCGCGCAGGCGGCGCGCTGACCGGACGGCTGCAAACCAGCGGCGCGTCTGCGGTTCATGTCGATTTCGCGAGCGCGGGCGCGGTCGATGAAGAGGATGTGCTGGCGTTCGCGATGGGCGCAAAACTGCGCAACTGGCGCATCGACACCTACCGCACCAAGCTTGCTGAGAATGCCAAACCGACGCTCAAGACGCTGACCATCGCGTCACCGCACCGCGACCTGTCCGCGCGCTGGGCCGCGAACGAAGCGATTGCCGATGGCGTGGCGCTGACCCAGACCCTCGTTGCCGAGCCGCCGAACATTCTTTATCCCGAAAGCTTCGTCGAACGCTGCCAGCATCTCGCCGATCTTGGGGTCGAAATCGAGGTGCTCGACGAGCGTCAGATGCAGGCGCTCGGTATGGGCGCCCTGCTCGGCGTCGCGCAGGGTTCGACCCGTCCGCCGCGGCTGCTCGCGATGCGCTGGAACGGCGGCAAGGATGGCGACAAGCCGGTGGTGTTCATCGGCAAGGGTGTCACCTTTGATACCGGCGGGATCAGCCTGAAACCCGGTCCGGGCATGGACATGATGAAATGGGACATGGGCGGCGCAGGCGCCGTCGCGGGCGCGATGAAGGCGATCGCCGGGCGCAAAGCCAAGGCGAATGTCGTCGGCGTCGTCGGCCTCGTCGAAAACATGCCCGACGGCAATGCGATGCGCCCCGGCGACATCGTTACCACCATGTCGGGCCAGACGGTTGAGGTGCTCAACACCGATGCCGAGGGACGGCTGGTGCTGTGCGACGCGATCACCTGGGCGCAAAAGATGTATTCGCCCAAGGTCATCGTCGATCTGGCGACCCTGACCGGCGCGATGGTGATCTCGCTCGGCCATGAATATGCGGGCATTTTCGCCAATGACGAAAACCTCGCGACCCAGCTGATCGCGGCGGGCGAGACCAGCAACAACAAGCTGTGGCGTTTCCCGCTGTCGGCGGCCTACGACAAGCTGATCGACAGCCCGATCGCCGACATGAAGAATATCGGCCCGCGCGAAGGCGGCTCGATCACCGCGGCGCAGTTTCTGAAACGCTATGTCGACGACGGCGTCGCCTGGGCGCATCTCGATATCGCGGGTGTGGCATGGGCCGACAAGGACGGCCCTGTCTATGCCAAAGGCGCGACGGGCTATGGCGTGCGTCTGCTCGACCGCTACATCGCCGAAAACCACGAGGGTTGATGCCTGAAATGGTCGTCATTGCGAGGAGCGAAGCGACGCGGCAATCCCCAGCTATCGGCCTGAATCAAGGCCGCGGGCTGGAGATTGCTTCGCTTCGCTCGCAATGACGTAGCCAGCATGGCGCGCGTCGACTTTTACCGGCTGACCCGCGACCCCGTCGAACGGGTGCTCCCCGCGATCGCGACGCGGATATTGGGTGCGGGCGACCGCCTGCTGATCGTCGCCGCCCCGGCGATGCAGCGGCAGGCGATCGACGAGGCGCTGTGGACGCTGACCCCTGCCAGCTTTCTGCCGCACGGCGCCGCGGGATCGCCCGATGAGGAAATCGAACCGATCCTGATTGCCGGAACGCTCGACCCCGCGCCGCCCAACCGCGCGCGCCTGGTTGCACTCGCCGATGGCGAATGGCGCGACGAAGCGTTGGGGTTCGACCGCACCTTCCTGCTGTTCGACAACAGCCGCATCGACGACGCGCGCGCGACCTGGCGCAAGCTGAGCGCCGCCGACGACGTCGAAACCCATTTCTGGAAACAGGACGATCGCGGTCGCTGGTCGGAGGGGCCGTGAGTGTGACTGGCGTCACCGCGGCGGACTTTACGCGGTGGCAAGGACGAGGATGACCAGCAACAGGAGCCGATCATGACCAGAATTTCCTTCATCGCCTTGGCCGCCAGCGCGCTGCTGCTTTCGGCCTGCGGGTCCAAGTCGGAGACCGAGGTGGCCAGCGGTACCTATACCGATCCCGAAACCGGCGAGACCGCCGACTATAAGCTGACCACCAGCGACGATGGCGAGACGAGCGAAGTCAGCATCAAGACAAAGGACGGCGAGATGCAGTTCGGTGGCGGCGCCGCCGACGACAAACTGCCTGCGGGCTTCACCGCCTATCCCGGGTCGAAGCTGACCGGCGGTTTCGCCGCCAGCGGTACCGACGGCACCGGCGGCATGGCCAGTTTCGAGGTCAACGCGAAGGCCGCCGACGTGATCGCCCATTTCCGCAAACAGGCCGAGGCGGCGGGCATGAAGGTGACGAGCGAGATCACCACCGGCGACAGCGCGATCATCGGCGCCGAAAAGTCCGGCGACACCAAAACCGGGGTCCAGATCACTGCGACGCAGCAGGGCGCGCAGGTGATCGGTACGATCACCTACGGCAGCGGCGGCTGACCGGCCACTACGCTAGCCCACGCTCCCGCCTTGCAGTGCAGCAAAAGCGCGGCTAGAGGCGCGCGCATCGCAAACCATAACAAAGCAGGAGCTTCCCCCATGGCGGTCACTCGCACTTTTTCGATCATCAAGCCCGACGCCACGCGCCGCAACATCACAGGCGCCGTCACCAAGATGCTGGAAGACGCCGGCCTGCGCGTCGTCGCGTCGAAGCGCATCCATATGAGCCGCGAACAGGCCGAAGGCTTTTACGCGGTTCACAAGGAACGCCCCTTCTTTGGCGAACTCGTTGATTTCATGATCAGCGGCCCGGTCGTCGTCCAGGTGCTGGAAGGCGAAAACGCCATGCAGGCCAACCGCGACATCATGGGCGCCACCAACCCCAAAGACGCCGCCCCCGGCACGATCCGTAAGGAACTCGCCGAAAGCATCGAAGCGAACACGGTGCATGGTTCGGACAGCGACGAGAATGCGGCGATCGAAATCGCGTACTTCTTCAAGCCCGAAGAAATCGTCGGCTAAGCCGACAAGTCAGTCGAACCCAAGAGGCCGCCGGAGCGATCCGGCGGCCTTTTTCATGGCCGCTGGCCGGCGCGCTCGATCAGCCCGTCGAGGTCCGACGTCTCGCCCCCCTTGCGCGAATCCTTTGCCGCGGCGCGGCGGCGGCCGATTTCCTTCTGGACCAACGTCATGAAGGTCTTGCGCTGCTCTAGCAGCAGGACGAGCAATGCGCGGCTGTCTTCACCGGGCCGCGCAAGCATTCGGCCCGCGGCCTTATGCCCGACGACCAGCGGGTCGAGCAGCTTTGGCCGCAACCCGGCATAGGTGTCGCGCGCCCGCTCGCCATCCCGTCCCTGGACATTGGGGAAAAACAGACGCCCTTGCTCGGTCAGCGCGCTCAAGGCGAAATAGGCATCCGTCAGCCGCTTCGACCGTTCGTCCGCGGCAATCGGGGTGTCGGGCTTGGCGCAAAGCTCGACCGTCAGCAGCATGGTGATGGCCCGGTCGGCCCACGCGGCGACATCGCGGCTCCGCAACGATTCGCCCTGGTACCGCCGCCAGCCCATATAGAAACCGGCAGCGGTGATGAAAATCGAAGCCGCGGTTCCGGCCCAAGCCAACCACTCGTCCATCATTCCCCCTAAAATTCTTCGGCGATCCCCATCAGCCCCGCCAACTTCTTCGGCGCCACCGCCAGCCAGCTTTTGCGCAGCCATTCGCCGATCGCACCCCAGTCGGTATCGCCGAGGTCGAGCCGGATACCGATCCACCCGTCGCCGAAATAGGCGGGGCGGTAAAAGCGGTCCTCGTCCATCTCGATCAGCGCCGCCTGCTCGTCGGCGCCGCTGATCTTGACCAGCAGCGCGACCTTGCCGTCGCCATGGTGATCCTCGGTGAAATAGGCGAATTTCTTGCCCTTCACGATCCCGAAGCACGGCATGCCGTGCGACGTGACCTCGTCGGCCTCGGGCAACGCCATCGCGAGCTCGCGGACGCGGCCGATCAGGTAATCGGGCGACCGCTCGCGGATCACGAAAGCGGCTAAGGCCGGCGGATACAGCTGATGCTCGGCAATCCGCACCCGCGCGGCCAGCGTCTCGACCGTGTCGCCGGGCAGGATCGCGACCGGCGTCTGCGCCAGCACCGGGCCGTCATCGACGCCGGGGGTGACAATATGGACGCTGCACCCGCCGAACTTGTCGCCCGCATCGATCACCTTTTGGTGGGTGTCGAGCCCCTTGTAGAGCGGCAGCAGGCTGGGGTGAATATTGAGCATCTTGCCCGTCCAGCGCGCGACGAAATCGTCGCTCAGGATCCGCATATATCCTGCCAGTGCGACAAATTCGGCCTTCGCGTCGCGCAACTCTGCATCGACGAGTGCGTCGAACGCGTCGCGGTTCATGCCTTTGTGCGAGAGGCTCCAGGTTGCGATGCCCTCGGCCGCGGCGATGGCCAAGCCCGGTGCGTCGGGGTTGTTGCTGGCGACGAGGACCAGTTCATAAGGGCAGTCGGCGGCTTTCGCGGCGTAGAGAAGCGCCGCCATGTTGGTACCCGCGCCCGAGATCAGGACCGCGACTTTGGCTTTGGTCACGGCGCGACCCCTTCAATCCGTTCGTGCTGAGCTTGTCGAAGCACTGTTCTTCTCTTTCAACCTCAAAAGGAAGGACGGCCCTTCGACAAGCTCAGGGCGAACGGTTCTAGAAATCACCCGTGGTGCGTGGCGCTCCATGCGCCCATCGCGCTCCACGTTTCGGTGCTGCCCGTCACGGTGCAGCCCTTGGCACCCTCGGCGATATGTCCGATCCGAAACACCGTCTCACCCGCCGCTTCGAGCGCCGCCGTCACATCGACAACATCGCCCTCAGCCACCACAACCGCCATCCCGATCCCGCAATTGAACGTGCGCGCCATTTCCTCAGGCTCGATATTCCCCTGCGCCTGCAAGAACGCCATCAACCGCGGCTGCTCCCAAGCGTCGGCATCGACATGCGCGTGCAAGGTCTTGGGCAGGATGCGCGGGATATTTTCAAGCAAGCCGCCGCCGGTGATATGCGCCAGCGCATGAATCTTGCCGGTCTTCACCAGCGGCAGCAGGCTTTTCACATAGATTCGCGTCGGCGCCATCAGCGCGTCGATCAGCAGGATCGTCTGGTCGAACAGCGCGGGACGATCGAGCTTCCACCCCTTGTCGGCGGCCAGCCGCCGCACGAGCGAAAAGCCGTTCGAATGGACGCCCGAGGACGCGAGGCCGAGGATGACATCGCCTGCGGCAACCTTGTCAGCGGTCAGCACCTGATCGCGCTCGACCGCGCCGACGCAGAAACCCGCAAGGTCATAGTCGCCCTCGGAATACATCCCCGGCATTTCGGCGGTTTCGCCGCCGATCAGCGCGCATCCGGCCTGTTTGCACCCCTCGGCGATGCTCGCGACCACTTGCGTGGCAACGTCGTTGTCGAGTTTGGCGGTGGCGTAATAATCGAGGAAGAACAGCGGCTCTGCGCCCTGTACGATCAGGTCGTTGACGCACATCGCGACCAGGTCGATGCCAACGCCGTCATGGCGGCCCGATTCGATCGCGAGTTTCAGTTTCGTACCAACCCCATCATTCGCCGCGACGAGCAAAGGATCACTGAACCCCGCCGCCTTCAGGTCGAAAAAGCCGCCGAATCCGCCCAGATCGGCATCTGCGCCGGGGCGTCTTGTCGCTCGGGCGAGCGGAGCGATGGCACGGACCAGCGCATTGCCGGCGTCGATTGACACGCCGGACTGGGCATAAGTGTAAGCGGCGGGTTGGTGGTGCTTGGAATCCATGGCACGCGCGACTAACGGTTCCAGCCGACAAATGCCATGATTTCCTTGTCGGGGCCCGTCCTTTTGGGCAGAGCATAGAGAAGATATGATTTCGTCTGCTTTCCCCCGGCTCGCGCCTCGTTTCTCCATCGCTGCCTTGCGTCCGCGCGACGGACGCTGGGCCGCGCTGTTCGGTCTGCTCTTCGCGGTCCTGCTCGTCGGCGTGGTCGAAGGACAGATCAGCCGCGGCAATCGTGGCATCACCCCGATCAACAGCAGCGGCGATTTCCTGGCCAGCGGCATCGTGGTCGACGTCACCGGCGACAATGCCGACGACGCGCGGACCAAGGGCTGGCGCGAGGCGCAGCGCAAGGGTTGGGCGCAGCTGTACCGCAAATTGAACGGCAGCGACGGTCCGGCGCTGGGCGATTCGGTGCTCGACGGCATCGTCACCGCGATCGTCGTCGAGGAAGAACAGATCGGCCCGCGCCGCTATGTCGCAAAGCTCGGGGTCCAATTCGACCGCGTTCGCGCCGGGCAGATATTGGGCGTCAGCGGCCGGACGTTGCGCTCGCCGCCGCTGCTCGTCATCCCCGTCTATTCGATCGACGGCATTCCGCAGGTGTTTGAACAGCGCAGCGCGTGGCAGCGCGCCTGGGCCGAATATAACACCGGGCAAAGCGCGATC
>JAHJHL010000199.1 GCA_018823905.1 Alphaproteobacteria bacterium | reverse complement strand
GCTTCGCTCGCAATGACGATTTTGTTCGGTTCGACTGACTTTATGCCGGAACCGTGCTTTCGTCGAAAAACAGCACCTGTGAAATCGCCGCGCGCAGCGTTGCGGGCTGATACGGCTTGGTCAGCAGGAACGCCGGTTCGGGGCGGTCGCCGGTGAGCAGCCGTTCGGGGAAAGCGGTGATGAAGATGACCGGCACGCTGAGGCCAGTCAGGATTTCCTGCACCGCTTCGATCCCCGAGCTGTTGTCGGCGAGCTGGATGTCGGCGAGAACCAAGCCCGGCTGGTGTTTTTGCGCTTCGGCGACGGCTTCGCGGTGCGTGGTGGCGACAGCAACGACGTCATGCCCGAGGTCGCGGACGATCATTTCGATGTCCATCGCGATGATCGGTTCGTCCTCGATGATCAGGATGCGCGCGCGGGTCTGGCGGTCGATTTCGTCGGTCGCTTCGGCGATCAGTGTTTTCACTTCGTCGGTGTCGCGACCGATAATCCGACCGGTATCCTCGGCATTGAACCCCTCGACCGCGGTCAACAGCAACGCCTGCCGCGCCAGCGACGGAATGCGGCGCAGCCGCGCGTCGGCGATCGCGATGTCGGTCAGGTCGGCGGCGTCGCCGGCCGCAGCACCATTTGCCATCAGCCCAAAATTGTCGTGGACCATCCGGTACAGCTGGATGCGAAGATCGTTGCCGGTGTCGACCGCCCCCGGATTGGCGACCAAAGTTTCGAGCAACCGCGCCACCAGCGCGTCACCATTCTGCTGGCTGCCCGAAATTGCCCGACCATAGCGTCGCAGATACGGAAGATGCGGCGCGATTGCCTGACCCAGTGACATAAATTTCCCTCCTGATGCGGCTCTTAACCCGCCAAAAACCCAGCAAACACGGCTCCCAGCCGCGCCCGCCGACATAATTTCACCCCATGGGAACGATTTAGGCGCAAATTAGTTTCATGGGGAAGAACAAACGCGCCATTGCGGTTTGATAAATGCGCGGTTAGCAACGGGCCCCATGTTAAGTGAATGCCTCGATAATGTCGTCTGAAACCGGTTCGCCACGCGGCGTGACTTCGGCGAAGGACGCGGAAAAGAAATCTTCCACCAAGGGGCAGGACGTCAATGGCGCCTTGCGCCGCGCTTATGAATCGACCGTCGATGAGTCGATTCCCCAGTCTCTGCTGGACCTGCTCAGCAAGCTCGACTGACCTTAGCGCCGATAGCGCGCGTCGAAATCATTTTGAAAAGCGGCGAATTTTCCGGCCTTGATCGCATCGCGCATCGCCTGCATCAGCGCCTGATAGAAATGCAGATTATGCTGCGTCATCAGCATAGCGCCGAGCATTTCGCCGGAGCGGACGAGATGATGCAGATAGGCGCGCGACCAGGTCGTACACACCGGGCAGCCGCATGACGCATCGAGCGGTTCCTGATCCTCGGCAAATTTCGCGTTGCGAATGTTGATCGGTCCGTCCCACGTAAAGGCCTGACCGTTGCGCCCCGAGCGCGTCGGCAGCACACAATCGAACATATCGACCCCGCGCGCGACCGCGCCGACCAGATCGTCGGGCTTGCCCACCCCCATCAGATAACGCGGGCGATCGGCGGGCAGCTGCCCCGGTGCATAATCGAGCACCCCGAACATCGCTTCCTGCCCCTCGCCCACCGCGAGGCCGCCGATCGCATAACCGTCGAATCCGATGTCGGTCAGCGCCGCCGCCGACCGCGCGCGCAGCTTTTCGTCGAGCGAGCCCTGCTGGATCCCGAACAAGGCCGATCGCGCCGCATGGTCTTCGCCCGCGTCGAACCCCGCACGGCTGCGCGCCGCCCAGCGCATCGAGCGGTCCATGCTCGCCTCGGCGCGCTTGGCATCGACGCCGTTCGGCGGGCATTCGTCGAACGCCATCACGATATCGCTGCCGAGCAGGCGCTGGATTTCCATCGAGCGTTCGGGGGTCAGCATATGCTTCGAGCCGTCGAGGTGGCTTTTGAATGCCACCCCCTCTTCGCTCTGTTTGGTCAAAGCCGACAGGCTCATCACCTGGTAACCGCCGCTGTCGGTCAGGATCGGGCGGTCCCAGCCCATAAATTTGTGCAGCCCGCCCAGCCGCGCCATGCGTTCGGCGGTCGGGCGCAGCATCAGATGATAGGTGTTGCCGAGGATGATGTCGGCGCCGGTCGCGCGCACCTCGGCGGGGCGCATCGCTTTCACCGTCGCCGCGGTACCCACGGGCATGAAGGCGGGGGTGCGGATCTCGCCGCGCTGCATGGCGATGGTGCCGGTGCGCGCGGCGCCGTCGGTCGCGGCGATCGAAAAGGCGAATCTTGCTGTCATCGGGCGCGCCTATGGCGGCGGGGTGAGTAAAAGTCGAGGTATGGACGATCCTCCCTGTCGCGCAGCGATGGGGAGGTGGCAGTCCGAAGGACTGACGG
>JAHJHL010000198.1 GCA_018823905.1 Alphaproteobacteria bacterium | reverse complement strand
GGTGACGCGGCAGAACAGATCGTAAAGGGGCACCGCCGCGAAACCCAGCCCGACCATCGCGAGCGCAAGGAGCGACGCCAGGCTCGCTGTCTTCGCTTTGGGGGACAGGCGTGCAATCATGCGAATATCTGGATCTTGGCGATGGTGATGAAGAAGAACAGGATCGCCAGCCCGCCGAGCATCCACGCTATCATATTGGCGCGGCTGCGCTGGCGACGGCGATATTCGACCTCGTCAAAGGGCTCAAGATTCGGATTTTCGGTCATAAGGGCCACCAATGATCGGCAACAACGGCGCCGAAGAGGATGAAAAGATAGGCGATGGAGTAAGCGAACAGCCGTTTTTCGGGTTGCATCAAATCAGCATCGCCCGTGGTGCGTGTGCCAACCTGCACCGACAGCGCGACAAACAGCGCCGACAGGATGACCGCGGTCCAACCGTACAGCGCACCGGTATATCCCAGCGGCCACGGCGCGATCGCCGCCACCGCCATGATCAGCGCGTAGAAGAGGATCTGGCGCCGCGTCGATTTCTCGCCCGCCACGACCGGCATCATCGGGATGCCCGCGGCGGCATAGTCCGAGCGCATGAACAGCGCGAGCGCCCAGAAATGCGGCGGCGTCCACAGAAAGATCAACAGGAATAGCATGACCGGCAGCGGGGCGATGCTGCCCGTTGCGGCGACCCAGCCGATCAGCGGCGGAAACGCCCCTGCCGCACCGCCGATGACGATATTCTGCGGGGTCCGCGGCTTCAGCCACATCGTATAGACGAAGACGTAGAAGAGGATGGAAGCCGCGAGCAGCAGCGTCGCCTGCCAGTTCGACGCAAACAGCATCAGGAACAGCGAGAAAGCCGCCAGCCCAATGCCGAATTGCAACGCCGTCTGCGGGTCGAGCCGCCCGGCAGGCAGCGGCCGTCCGGCGGTGCGCTTCATCTTGGCGTCGAGACCCGCCTCATACCATTGGTTGAGCGCGCCCGACGCCCCTGCCCCCAGCGCGATCGCGAGGATCGACGCAAAGGCCAGGACCGGCGGCACGCTGACCGGCGCCGTAAGCAGCCCGCACAGCGCGGTGAACACCACCAGCGACATGACGCGCGGCTTCGTCAGCGCGAACAGGTCGCGCCAGTCGGCCGGAAGGGCCGTTTCGCCATGGGTCAGGCTCTGCGCCATGTTTACTCCGGACCGTCACGCGGCCCCCCGCTGCACCGCAGCGGGGAAACCGTCGATCAGGCGATACGCGGCAGTTCGTTGAACTGGTGGAACGGCGGCGGGCTCGACAGCGTCCATTCGAGCGTCGTCGCGCCTTCGCCCCACGGATTGTCGGCAGCACGCTTACCTGCAACCAGCGAGTAGAGGATGTTCACGAAGAAGATCAGGACGCCAACCGCCATGATGACATAGCCGTAGGACGAGATCAGGTGCCAAAAGGCATAGGCTTCGGGATAATCGGGGTAACGGCGCGGCATGCCCTGCTGACCCAGGAAATGCTGGGGGAAGAACAGGACGTTCACGCCGATGAAGAAGATCCAGAAGTGCAGCTGGCCCAGGAACTCGTTGTACATCCGCCCCGACATTTTCGGGAACCAGTAATAGAAACCGGCGAAGAGCGAGAACACCGCACCCAGCGACAGCACATAGTGGAAGTGGGCGACGACATAATAGGTATCGTGCAGGTTGGTATCGACCCCGCCATTGGCGAGCACGACGCCGGTGACGCCGCCGACCGTGAACATGAAGATGAAGCCGAGCGACCACATCATCGGCGTCTTGAACGTCATCGAGCCGCCCCACATGGTGGCGATCCAGCTGAAGATCTTGATGCCCGTCGGGACCGCGATGACCATCGTCGCGGCGGTGAAATACATCTTCAGGTTCACCGACATGCCAACCGTGAACATGTGGTGCGCCCACACGATGAAGCCGACGACACCAATCGCGACCATGGCATAGGCCATGCCGAGATAACCGAACACCGGCTTTTTGCTGAAGGTTGAGATGATCTGGCTGACGATGCCGAAGCCCGGCAGGATCATGATGTACACTTCGGGATGACCGAAGAACCAGAAGAGATGCTGGTAGAGGACGGGATCACCGCCGCCAGCCGCATCATAAAAGGTCGTGCCGAAATTACGATCGGTCAGCAGCATGGTGATCGCAGCGGCCAGAACCGGCAGCGCGAGCAACAGCAGGAAGGCAGTGACGAGCACCGACCACACGAACAGCGGCATCTTGTGGATGGTCATCCCCGGCGCGCGCATGTTGAAAATGGTGGTGATGAAGTTGATCGCGCCCAAAATCGACGCCGCGCCTGCAAGGTGGAGCGAGAAAATCGCCATATCGACCGCCGGCCCGACCGAACCGCTGGTCGATAGCGGCGCATAGACGGTCCAGCCGGTGCCGGCGCCAAGGCCGCTGCCACCCGGAACGAACATCGAGCCCACCAGCATGATGAACGCAACGGCGGTCAGCCAGAAGCTGACATTGTTCATGCGCGGGAACGCCATGTCGGGCGCGCCGATCATCAGCGGCACGAACCAGTTGCCGAAGCCGCCGATCATCGCGGGCATGACCATGAAGAACACCATGATCAGACCGTGTGCGGTGATCATCACGTTCCAGAAATGCTTGCCCTGCACTTCGCCCGCGGCGGGATCAAAAAATTGCGCCCAGCCGGTCAGATACTGGATCCCCGGCTCCGCCAGTTCCCAGCGCATCAGGCCCGAAATGACCCCGCCGACGATGCCGGCGATGATCGCGAAGATCAGGTAGAGGGTGCCGATGTCCTTATGGTTCGTCGACATGAACCAGCGGACGAAAAAGCCCGGGGTGTCGTGATCATGGTCGTCATGCGCGTGATCGGCGTGGCCATGAGCGGGTGCAGTTGCGGCGATATCGGTCATCTGTCGGACCCCTTATTAATTCGTGGCAACCGGCGCGGCGGCGGGCGCCGCTGCCGGGGCAGCTTCGGTCGTGGTGGCGGCCGGCGTCGCAGCAGGCGCGGCAGCGCCAGCAGCAACGGGAGACGGAGCAGCGGCAGCAGGCACCGCCGCTACCGGACCGGCCGGGTTGCCGCCCTTCGAGCGGACCCAGGCTTCCCATTTGTCGACCGGCAACACTTCGACGGCGATCGGCATGAAGCCATGATCGACCCCGCACAGTTCCGAACATTGGCCGTAATAAACGCCGACCTTGTTCGCGGTGAACGTCGTTTCATTGGCACGGCCGGGAACGGCGTCCATCTTGGTCCAGAAGGCCGGGACGGCAAAGCTGTGAATCACGTCGGCACCGGTGATGATCAGCTTCACCTGACGGCCAACAGGAACGACCATACGATTGTCGACCGCGAGCTGGTGCGGTTCGCCCGAGGCTTTCGCCTGATCTTCGGTCAGCATCTTCGACACATATTCGCCGATGCCCTGATCGGGATAGGCGTAGCCCCAATACCATTGGTATCCGGTGACCTTGATCGTCAGCGCCTCCTTCGACGGCGGCTCATATTGCTGCGCGAGCAGGCGGATCGACGGCACCGCGATCACCGCGAGGATCAGCACCGGAATGGCGGTCCAGATGATTTCGATGAAGGTGTTGTGCGTCGTTTTCGACGGCACCGGGTTCGCCTTGGCGCGGTAGCGGAACATCGCCCACAGCATGAGGCCAAGCACGATCAGCGTGATGATCGTGATCACCGGCAGCAGGATGACATGGTTGAACCAATAGGCCTGTTCACCGACCGGGCTGACCTGCGGCTGGAAATCGATCCCCGCGTCGATCGGCTGGCCAACCCCGGGGGTCGGCTTCATCGGCACGTAAGTTGCGTCGCCTGCCGGAGCAGCGACTTCGGTTGCTACCGGTGCCGTCGTCGGCGCAGCCGTGTCGACCGCGGTCGGAGCCGGATTCGCCGCAGTCGCCGCGACGGGGGCTTCGACCGGAGCCGCGGCCGGTGCCTGCGCATGGCCGACGCCCACTGCGCCCAGCGACAAAGCTGCCGCAATTACAAGGGTTTTCAAGCTCTTCATAAGACTGGTGCCGCCCGTTGCCTGTTGTTCTTATCTTGCTTCGTCCCGCCGAACACACTGTCGGACAAGCGTCGCGACAGCCGAAAGGCAGGCTGAATCTCGCGGGCGCTATAGACCCGCTTGCCGCTTGCCTCAAGCATCTCTAACACTATTTTACGGCTGGATAATCTCTGCCGCCAAAACCCGGTCGCCCGCCACGGGCGACGCCCTGGATAAAAGAACAATTCTCCCATGACCGATGATGAAATCCTGGCCGAATTCCGTGCCGCCGACGCCTTGCTGCAAGGGCATTTCCTGCTCTCGTCCGGCCGCCACAGCGAATATTATCTGCAATGCGCGCGCGTGCTGATGGATACCGAACGCGCCGGGCGCCTCGCCGTCGCCCTCGCCGCGAAGCTGCCCCGCGACCTCAAACAAGCGATCGACGTCGTGGTGTCACCCGCGATGGGCGGCGTCATCATCGGGCATGAAATGGGCCGCGCGCTTGGCAAGCCCGCGATTTTTGTCGAACGCCCGACCGGCACCTTTGAGCTGCGCCGCGGCTTCACCATCGAACCCGGCGCCAAGGTGCTGATGGTCGAGGATGTCGTGACCACCGGCCTGTCGTCGCGTGAAGCAATGTCGTGCGTCGCGGCGGCGGGCGGCGAAGTGATCGCCGAGGCGGCGCTGGTCGATCGTTCGGCAGGCAGCAACGTCGACCTCGGCGTCCCCTTCTATCCCCTCGTCGCGATCAACTTCCCCACCTACGCCGCCGACGAGCTTCCCGAACATCTCGCTGGCAGCGAAGCGATCAAGCCCGGGAGCCGCGCGAATTGACGGGCCGCCTGCGCCTCGGCGTCAACATCGACCATGTCGCGACGATCCGTAACGCGCGCGGCGGCGAGCATCCCGATCCGGTGCGCGCCGCCGAAATCGTCGCTGCCGTCGGCGGCGACGGCATCACCGCGCATCTGCGCGAGGACCGACGTCATATCCGTGACGACGATCTGGCACGCATCCAGGCGGCGACCGACCTGCCGCTGAACCTGGAGATGGCGGCGACCGACGAAATGGTCGCGATCGCGCTGCGCCACAGCCCCCACGCCGCTTGCATCGTCCCCGAAAAGCGCGAGGAGCGCACGACCGAGGGCGGCCTTGATGCCGCGGGCCAGCACAATCACCTCGCCCCCATCGTCGCGCGGCTCAATGACGCCGGCATCCGCGTCAGCCTGTTCATCGAACCCGACCCGCGCCAGATCGAAGCGGCGTTGATGCTGCGCGCTCCGGTCGTCGAATTTCACACCGGCCGCTATGCCCATTGCGAGGGCGAGCAACGCGCGGCCGAACTCCGCCGTCTCGCCGATGCCGCGGCGCTGGCGTGGAAGAACGGCATCGAGCCGCACGCCGGACATGGCCTGACGTACGAGAATGTCGTCCCCGTCGCCGCGATCCCGCAGCTCGCCGAGCTCAACATCGGCCATTATCTGATCGGTGAGGCGATCTTTACCGGGCTGGAAGATGCGGTGCGACGGATGCGCGATTTGATGGACGAGGCGCGCGGATGAACGCGCCCCCAAATACCCTCCTGCTTGTGTCGGGTCTTCTGAAGGTCGGGGCAACACTGCTGATCCTACTGATGTTCGCGAAGCTCGGATGGGATCTGGCAAGCGGTCGTCAGGTGGACATTCCCCCGTTCTTGCTGATCGCGATCGGGGCGACGCTCGCCGCGCAGCTGGCCACCTGGGCCGGCTGGCGCTTCGCCTCGCGCCGCGAACCCGGGGACCGCGGCAGGTGATTATCGGCCTCGGCTCCGACCTCTGTAATATCGAGCGGATCCAGAATTCGCTCGACCGGTTCGGCGAGCGTTTCGAAAACCGCGTCTTTACCGACGTCGAACGCGCCAAAGCCGCGCGCCGCCCCTTCACCCGCGCCGGTACCTACGCCAAGCGTTTCGCTGCCAAGGAAGCTTTCTCGAAAGCCGTCGGCACGGGTTTCAAACGCGGCGTGTTCATGAAGGACATCGGCGTCGTCAACGCCCCGTCGGGGGCGCCGACGCTGGCACTGACCGGCGGCGCCGCCGAACGGCTCGCCGCAATGATCCCGGCGGGTCACACCGCGCACATCCACCTGACATTGACCGACGATCATCCTTGGGCGCAGGCGTTCGTCATCATCGAAGCAATCAAGGACTGACCGGACAATGGCGAAGAACAAGGCGCAGGACGAAGGCAGCTGGGGCAAATTGATCCGCGACATCGTGGTGATCCTGCTGCTGGTGCTCGGCATCCACAGCTGCGTCGCCAAGCCCTTTTACATCCCGTCCGATTCGATGATGCCGGTGCTGCGCAACGGCGACCGGCTGATCGTCAGCAAATATCCCTATGGCTGGTCCTATTCGTCGGTCAGCTTCCACCTCGCGCCCAAAACCCCGGGGCGCTTGTTCGGCAAGCTGCCCGACCGCGGCGACATCGTGGTGCTCGAACATCCGGTGACGCGGATCGACTATATCAAGCGCGTGATCGGCCTGCCCGGCGACACGATCCAGCTCACCAACGGCGAACTCAGCATCAATGGCAAGCCGGTGAAGCGTGAGGTCCAGCCGTTGCTGGCGATTCCCGTCGATCCCAATCTGCCCAGCGGTGACAGCAGCCTCGACCGCTTTATCGCCCGCGGCGCCGACGGCCGCGAGATGCTCGAACTACCGATCGTGCGCGAAACGCTGCCCGGCGGCGCGACGTTCGACACCATCGACATGGGGCCGGGATACACCACCGACGATTATGGGCCGATCAAAGTACCCGCCGACCATCTGTTCCTGATGGGCGACAACCGTGACGGCAGCGCCGACAGCCGGGTGGACACGTCGCAAAAGGGTTTGGGTGGCCCCGTCCCGTTCGACGTCATCGCCGGGCGCGCCGAGATCATCAGCTTTTCGACCGATGGTACCGCGATATGGTACAACCCGCTCAGCTGGTTCAACGCGCTGCGCTCCGGCCGCGCGGGAACCGACTTGCGGCCCGAACGTAGCAGCACAGCAAAATAGGGAGCGCGAGCATGGTGGAGCGGGTCGAGCGGAAAGAGCGCGCTCAGGCGCGTGCCAAGGCCACCGCCAACGCACCCGGCCCGACCGAAATCCGCAGCCACCTCGTCCGCACCGAATTGCTCAAGGCGAGCGTGTGGCTCGGCCTCGCGCTGCTGATCGCCGCGTGCATCGTCCTGATTCAGCCGATCCTGCTGATTTTTGCGGCGATCGTCATGGCCGCGATCCTCGACGGCGGCACCCGCTTGCTCGGCCGCGTCCTGCCGATCGGGCGCGGTTGGCGCCTTTTGATCGTCTGCCTTTCGGTGCTGCTCTTCATGATCTGGACCGCGATGTTCGCCGGGTCGCAGATCGCGGCGCAGGCGGTGAGCCTGCAAAGCGTCGTCATGGCGCAGATCGAGCGGCTGGCGGCGTGGGCGAGCGATCATGGTATGGGCAATTTCCAGCTCGATACCAAAACGATCTCGGACAATTTCGCCGGGACGTTCGGTCGCGTCACCGCCGCGGTGGGATCGGTGGTCGGCGCGTTCACCAGCATGGTGATGATCCTTATCCTCGGCGTGTTCATCGCGATCGAACCGCGACTGTATGAGCGCGGCGTCGCGTGGATGCTGCCGATGAAGAACCGCGAGAACTTCTACATCACCACCGCGCGCATGGGGTTCACCCTGCGCCGGTTGATGGCGGGCCGCCTGCTCGGCATGTTCGTCGAGGGCGTCGGCACCTGGCTCGCCTGCATGGCGGTCGGCATCCCGATGGCGGCCTTGCTCGGCCTGCTCACCGGGCTGCTCGCCTTCATCCCCAATATCGGCGCGATCGTTTCTGGCGTGTTGCTCGTCCTTGTCGGCTTTTCGGCGGGGACCGATGCCGGACTGTGGGCAATCATCATCTACCTCGTCGTGCAGACCGTCGACGGCTATCTGATTGTCCCGATGGTCGCAAAAAAGACCGTCGATCTCGCCCCCGCGCTGGTGCTCGGCGCGCAGATCCTGTTCGGCGCCTTGCTCGGTATCATGGGTTTGTTCCTCGCCGACCCGATCGTCGCGATGATCAAGGTGGCCCTGGAGCGCGAGGCGGAGCGCAATGCGGGCGTTATACCGAAGGATGTGAAAGCGGCAGCCTAAAACCGTCGCCGCTCTTTCAGTTCGTCATCCCGGCGAAGGCCGGGATGACGAAAATTAGGGGATTACGGCTGCGGCGGCGCACCCGGCGGCGGACCGGCCGGGCCAGCGCCGCCCGGTGCGCCCTGCATCATCTGTTGCTGCTGCATCATTTGCTGCTGTTGCTGCATCTGCTGCTGCATCGCACGCACTTCGGCTTCCGAGCGGAAGTCGAGCAAGGTGACGGTAAAGTTCAGCGTGCTGTTCGCGGGAATCGGTCCGGCTTCGCGGTCGCCATAGCCTAGCTGCGGCGGAATGGTGATCTTGTACTCGCCGCCCTTTTTCATCCGCGTCAACGCTTCCGAAAAGCCGGGAACGACCTGCGCCACCTGCATCGGCGCCTGTTCATTGGCGTCGAAGACGGTGCCGTCGTCAAGCTTGCCTTCATATTTCACCAGCACGACATCGGCCTTGGTCGGGCTGTTGCCCGTGCCCTCCTTGACGACTTCGAACCCGATGCGCGGGGTCATGTGATAGGCAAAGGCGGCCGCCGCTCCGAGCAGCGCGATCACACCAATCCAGATTAGCCACAGACCTTGTTTGCTCACCGGGCGCAAGGGAACCGTCGTCACGCTCATTATCGCTGATCCTTACCGCTGCCCTGACGGGCGATATTGTCGGGCACGCCTATAGGCGGAGCGGTGCGGGGCGGTCCAGCGTGAAGTTACGGGGCATGTAAGGACCGTCGTCATTGCGAGCGAAGCGAAGCAATCCATAGCGGTTTACGCCACTCTGGATTGCCGCGTCGCTTCGCTCCTCGCAATGACGTTGGAAAAAACGAAAAAGGCGCCGCGGTTGCCCGCAGCGCCTGTTTCACGATCCGAATCCTTAGCAGGAAAGACGGGCCTTACTTGATCCCGTCGCGTTCCATGCGCTTGCGCTCCATCTTGCGGGCGCGGCGGACGGCGGCGGCGTGTTCACGCGCGCGCTTTTCGCTGGGCTTCTCGTAATGACGGCGCAGCTTCATTTCGCGATACACGCCCTCACGCTGCAGCTTCTTCTTGAGCGCGCGAAGGGCCTGGTCGACATTATTGTCGCGAACGATGATCTGCATGTGCCGTGTCGTCTCCGGTTCGTCCAACGATCAAGGTGGCCGGATGTCCGGTCCGCCAAAAATCGCCGATATAAGGGCAATAAAAGAAGCGCCGCGAACCCGCGACGTTCCGATGGCTGGGCCGATAAGGGGATTCGCGGCGAAATGCAAGCCCCTGCGCGGCAAAAGCCCCTGCCCCGCTGACGAGCCGTCCGGCCCGCGTGCGGGATTGTGCCGCCCCCTCACCTTGTGGCATAGGTAGCAAGACGAAACTAACAAGACAAAGGGACAGGCCATGGCGACCCAGCTCAAGCGCAACAGCAAATATAGCGAAGCCGAATGGACGGCGCGGCAGGAACTGGCCGCATGCTACCGGATTTTCGCGATGATGGGCTGGGACGAGATGATCTTCAACCACATCACGGTGAAGGTTCCCGACGAGGAAGGCGCCTTCCTGATCAACCCCTACGGCCTGCATTTCAGCGAAGTCTGCGCGTCGAACCTGATCAAGATCGACATCGACGGCAACAAGGTCGACGAAGACAATCCCTGGCACGTCAACAAGGCGGGCTTTGTCCAGCACAGCCTGTTCCACCGAGTTCTGCCCGACGCGCATGCGATCATTCACACCCACACGACCGCGACGGTCGCGGTGTGCGGACTCGAAGGCGGGCTCCAGCCGGTCAATTTCTATGCCTGTAACTTTGCCGGTCAGCTGGCATATCATGACTTCGAGGGTGTGACGGTGCGCGAGGAGGAAGGCGAGCGACTGGTCCAGAACCTGGGCGACAAGCGCATCCTGATGCTCAAGAATCACGGCCCCGTCGTGATGGGCAAGACGCTGACCGAAGCCTTCATCAAATATTGGGCGCTGCAACGCGCCTGCGAAATTCAGCTCGCGACGATGAGCATGGGTAAGCCGATCACCGTTCCGCAAGAGGTGATCGCGGTCCACCAGCGCGACCTGTTCATGGCCTCGATCCCGGGACAAGCAGGCAAGGCCGAATTCGACGCGATGGTGCGCAAGGTCGACAAGATCGACACAAGCTGGCGTGACTAATCACGCGGCTGCGTTAAACCGGCCGACATGACGCGATTCTCGGTCAACGACCGTCCGGTCGAATATCGGATGGAGCCCGACACGCCCCTGCTGTGGGCGCTGCGCGACGCGTCGAACCTGACCGGGACCAAATATGGTTGCGGCACCGGCGAATGCGGCGCCTGCACCGTCGATATCGACGGCGAGGCGATCCGCAGCTGCATGGTCACGATCGCCGAATGCGAGGGCCGTTTCGTCACGACGATCGAGAATCTGTCGCGCGATCGCAGCCATCCGGTGCAACAGGCGTGGGTCGCCGAACAAGTGCCGCAATGCGGTTTTTGCCAGTCGGGAATGATCATGGCCGCCGCGGCGCTGCTGCGCGCAAACAGCAACCCCAGCGATGCCGAGATCGACGCCGCGATCACCAATATCTGCCGCTGCGGCACCTATCCGCGCATCCGTACTGCGATCCGCCGCGCCGGCCGCGTGCTGCGCGGTGAGGAACGGATCGCCGCCGCGCCGCCCCCGGGCATCCGTCCCGAAGATGCCGCGCGGGCGGTCCCCGCTTTGCGACTGCCGCCCGGCACCTGACGCTATCTCGTTCATGTAGCTGAACCGCAGGCAACAGCATGGTTCAGCCGCCGATCATCTTGACCCCGGTAACTAACGATTCATCATCCCGGCTGGCCTCTCCAGCAATCGGGACATGAGTTGGAGAATGGCGAGATGAAAAAGATGTTCGGAGGGTTGCTGATCGCTGCGACGATCCTGACCCCCATTGCCCCGGCCGCCGCGCAGGCGTCAGGCGAGCGCATGCAATTGGCGCAGCGTGGCGACGGCGATCGCGGAAGCCGCGGTGACCGCGGACCGCGCGGCCCTGAGGTGCGCCGCGGCAATAACGGCGGCGAAGCGCGCGCCCAACGCCAGCAGGCGCAGCCCCGCGCCGAGCGTCCGCAACGCAGCGAATTCCGTCAGCAGCGCAGCGAAGTCCGTCAGCAACAGCGCGGCAATGATCAGCAGCGTCAGGCGCAGCGCCAGCAGTGGCAGCAGCAGCGCGGCACCGATCAGCGGCAACAGGCTGCCCAGCGTCAGGCCGCACAGGCGCAGGCACAGCAGGCCCAGCGTCAGCGCGGCGGCACTTATGACCGCAACAACGACGGCCGCATCGACCGCCAGTGGGACCGCAACCGCAACGGCCAGGTCGATCAGCGTTATGATCGCAACGACAATGGCCGCGTCGATCGGCGTTTTGACCGCAATCGCAACGGTGATCTCGACCGCCGCTGGGATCGCAACAACAACAACCGCATCGACCAGCGCGACCGACGCTATGACCGCAATCGCGATGGCCAGATCGACCGCCGTTACGACCGCAATAACAACGATCGCGTCGATCGCCGCTACAGCGATCGACGGGGCAACTGGAACCGGTCATGGCGCGATGATCGCCGTTACAACTGGCGCGACTATCGCCAGCGGTACAGCAACCGCTACCGTCTGCCAGCCTATTACTCGCCGTATCGCAACCACCGCTACACGCGGTTCAGCATCGGCTTCAGCCTGGGCTCGCTGTTCTACAGCAGCCGCTACTGGATCAACGATCCTTGGCAGTACCGCCTGCCGCCGGCCTATGACGGCTATCGCTGGGTCCGCTATTACAACGACGCGATTCTCGTCGATACCTACAGCGGCCAAGTGGTCGACGTGATCCACGATTTCTTCTGGTAAGTCCTTTCGATTACCCGAAGACAAACTGAGGGGTCGGCTTGTCCGGCCCCTTTTTTATGGACTTGCCCTCCCCCGTCCGGCCCGCCACGGTAGCGCATCAGTCAGGGGAAACAGGATGCGCAAAATCGGACTCGTCGCCGCGGTAACGCTCGCACTTTTGGGGACCACCGCCGCGAACGCCAAAACCACCGTCATTTACGCCGGGCGCGTCA
This sequence comes from Alphaproteobacteria bacterium, assembly GCA_018823905.1. GTDB lineage: Bacteria > Pseudomonadota > Alphaproteobacteria > Sphingomonadales > Sphingomonadaceae > Sphingopyxis. Next base: position 17,888 of record JAHJHL010000198.1, on the reverse strand, counting down.
TCACCGACGCCGACAAGCCCGCGCAGGGGCCATCGACGATCGTCATCACCGACGATCGCATCACCTCGATTACCGCGGGTCGCACCGCCGCCCCCGCCGATGCCCAAGTCGTCGATCTGAGCGACAAGACCTTGCTCCCCGGCCTGATCGACCTTCACGTCCACCTGACCGGCGACCCCGGCGGCGATTATCGCAGCGAAGCGGTCGATCCCGACGAATGGGGCGTCGTCGTTGGGGTAAAAAACGCTGGCATCACGCTACGCGCCGGTTTCACCACGGTGCGTGAGGCCGGGTCGGCGCAATATAGCGCTTTCTCGCTCCGTCGCGGCACCGCGAGCGGCTTTATAGAAGGACCGCGGATCATTGCCGCCGGTCCGGCGCTGTCGATCATCGGCGGGCATGGCGACGTCACCGGCTTTCGCGAGGACGTCCATGACGTGCTCGATCAAGGCTATACCTGCACCGGCGCGCTCGAATGCGCCGAAAAGGTCCGCAAGGCGTCGCGCGCGGGCGCCGACATCATCAAGATCACCGCGACCGGCGGCGTCCTGTCGCAGCAGGGCCGCGGGCTGGAGGGGCATTTCACCAGCCCCGAATTGCAGAGCATCGCCGACACCGCCCACTCGCTGGGGTTGAAGGTCATGGCGCACGCGCACGGCGCGCGCGGCATCGAAGCCGCGGCGGCGGCCGGGATCGACACGATCGATCACGGTACATTTGCCGACGATACGGCGCTGAAGGTGATGAAGGCCAAGGGCACCTATCTGGTCCCGACGCTGATGGCGTTCGAGGGCATTCGCGAGCGGCTCGGCAAAGGCATCTACACCCCGACGGTCGAGGAAAAGGTGCGGATGACGCTCAGCAGCGTCGGCAAGGCGGTCGCCCGCGCCAAGGCAATCGGCGTTCCAGTCGCCTTTGGCACCGATGCCGGGGTGTTCGAGCATGGCCGCAACGGGGGCGAATTTGCCCTGCTCGTCAAATATGGGCTGACCCCGCGCGAGGCGCTGGCCAGCGCCACGACAGTCGCGGCACAAGCGCTGTCAATGGAGAGCGAGATCGGCCGACTTGCTCCCGGCATGTCGGCGGACATGATTGCGGTCAGCGGCGATCCGCTGGCCGATGTCACGGCGCTGGAAAAGGTCGAGTGGGTCATGGTGCGTGGAAGAGTGGCGGACTGACATTCCCAAAATCGTCATCCCGGCGCAGGCCGGGATGACGAATATGTTCAAGCCGCGCGGCGAACGTGCCCGCGGGCCGGTGCCACCGTCTTCGGCCCCAGCAACGCGTCCATGTCGACTGCTTGCGCGAACTTTACCCCCACGCGGTTACCCGCCGACCAGCGCGCTTCGGCATCGAACGTCTGATCCGATCCGAACTCGAGCGTCAGCACTGTCCCCGGCGGGACGTTCCACAGTCCTTCGATCAGCGCGCCGCGCGGCGACATATTGCGGATAATCGCTTCATAGTGATGCCCGCCGCTCGCGACCTGGATGGTGCGGAAAATCGTCAACCGCGGCTCACGCGCGCATTTATAACCGCGCGCCTCGGCGCGCCCCCCGCCCTCGCGCAGCAGCGCCAGCACCTCGGCCAGTTCCATCGGACGCCCATAGATATAGCCTTGGACATGGCTGCATCCCAGCCCGCGGATTAGCGCCAGATCGTCGTGCGTCTCGACCCCCTCGGCGGTGGTTTCCATTTTGAGCGCGGTGGCCAGCCCGACGATCGACGAGATAATCGCAGCGTTCATGCTGCTGGGATCGGCTGCGCCCAGGACAAAACTCTGGTCGATCTTGATCTTGTCGAACGGCGCTTTCTTAAGATAGCCGAGCGCCGAATAGCCGGTCCCGAAATCGTCGAGCGCCAGCCGCACCCCGGTGCGTTTCAATTTCTGGAACATCGCCAGATTTTCGGGACTCTCGTCGAGGAACACCCCTTCGGTAATTTCCAACTCCAGCTGTTCGGGGCGGATGCCCGCCGCCGACACTGCGCTCAGGATCGTCGCGGGCAGTTTTTCATTGGCGAACTGGCGCGGCGAGACATTGACCGCGACGCGGTAGCCGGGACCGAGCAGCGCGATGCTCGCGCAGGCGGTCCGGATGATCCATTCGCCGATTGGCACGATCAGGTTCGATTCCTCGGCGATCGGAATGAATTTCGACGGGCTGATCATCCCCTCGGTCGCATGATGCCAGCGGATCAGCGCCTCGAACCCCGTGATCCGTTCGCTCTGGACATCGACGATCGGCTGATAGAGCAGCCGCAGCTCGTCCTTGACCAGCGCGTCGCGCAGCGCGTCCTCGATCGCTTTGCGCTCACTCGCCTGATTGTGCATCGCGTCGGCATAGAAACGATAGACGCCGCGCCCCGCGTCCTTGGCGGCATAGAGCGCCAGATCGGCGTTGCGGACCAGAGCCGACGCCGACACGCCCTGCCCGTCCGACACCGCGATGCCGATCGACGATCCGATCCGCACCTGCTCGCCCTCGATCGAAAAGGGTTTGGCCAGGCTCAGGATGATCGCATTGGCGATGGCAGCGAGTTTTTCGGGCTGGCTGAGCTGCGGCACGACAATCTGGAATTCGTCGCCACCCAGCCGCCCGACCTGCCCCTTGTCGCCAACGATCTGGGTCAGCCTTCCGGCGACCTGTTGCAACAGCTGGTCCCCGACCGGATGCCCCAGCGTATCGTTGACCGCCTTAAAGCGATCGAGGTCCATCAGCAGCAGCGCGCACGGCTGCGGCTGCCCGATATGACTTTTGAGCGCGCGTTCAAGCAGGTCGGTGATATGCGGCCGGTTCGCTAGTCCGGTCAGCGTGTCGTAACGCGCCAGCTGGTTGATCTCGCGCTCCGATCGTTTCTTATCGGTCAGGTCGGTGCCGCTGCCGCGAAATCCCTGAAAATTGCCGAGCTCGTTGCTGATCGGCTGCCCGGAAATCGACCACCAGCGCTCTTCATCTACAACCGCAGCCTGCACCGTCAGTTCCTTGAAAGGCGTCCGCGACGACAGGCTGAAGCCGAGCGTGCGCTCTTCATTTTCGTCATTGCCGGTGCGTTTGCGAATGATGTCAGTAAAGGGCTGGCCCACCAGTTCGGAGGGCGCTCGCCCTAGCCGCGCCGCGATAGTCGGTGAGATATAGACGAGCTGGCCGTGACGATCGGTTTCCCAGAACCAACCGCGCCCGGCGCGTTCGAAATCGCGCATCAGGTTGAGCGCGCGTTGCTGGTCGCTGATCGATATCCGCGCCGCGCGCGTCGCACGGCGCTGGTGACGAATATCCTCGCGCATCATGACGATCAGCAGGGCGAGAAATACGCAGCCTGCGATCGCGAAGGGCCAGGATGCAATCCCGATCGCGCCACCCAGCGCAGTCGCACCGGCAAAGGCGAAAAAAGTCGGGCGCACGATGGACACTGCCGAGGCCGCAACGAGCAGCGAGCCGATCTGGATCGCGGTGAAAGCGTCGAGACTATGGTGACTGTCGGACACTGCGACCGCCGCAAACATCGCTGCGGCATTGAGCAGGCTCCCCAGCAGGATCAACCCCATGCTCGCCATGATCAGCAGCCGCAATCTTTGTTGCAGCCTTGGCCGCGGCCAACGCATCACCTGGCCAAAAATCGTCAGGACGAGGTCGAAAAACAAACCAGCAGCCATCACCAGCCATTGCGACGGATGGTGCAGGAATCCGGGAACCCCCGGCAAAAAAGCAAAGGTCAGAAACGCCAGCACGCGGCAGATCAGGACATAATGCCACAGCTGCGCCACACGCAGCAGGCGCGTCACGAACTCGGGCGAATCGAACATCGATTCGTCCGCCGTCACCTCGCCGACCACTGGCCGGATGATGCTACGCCGATCCCCCAATTTCCCGCTTGTCCTGCTCGTCTGGTCCACCCGGTTCAGTGGCCAGACAGGGGTTTCCAATTCCTTACCGCGGGCCGCCTGTTAACCCCGTTACTGTGCCAAAATGGATGCTATTCCGTTTCGCATCGCAACTTGTTATAGCCACGCCATGCCCGCCGTCCGCCTGCTCCCGCCCGACCGTTTTTTCGACCGCAGCCAATGGGCCGCGATCACCGCCGCCTCGCGATGGCGTGGAATCTGGCTGGTTGCGCATGCCTGGATCGTCAGCATCGCGCTGGTCGGGGTTGCGGCATGGTCGCAGAACCCGCTTGCATGGCTGATCGCGATCGTTTTCGTGGGTGGCCGCCAGCTCGGCCTCGCCATCCTTATGCACGACGCGGCGCACGGCCTGCTGCATCCCGTGCGCAAGACGAACAATTTCCTCGGCCAATGGCTGACGGGTGCTGCGGTCGGATCGGACCTGATCGCCTATCGCACCTATCATCTCCAGCACCACAAATTTACCCAGCAGGCCGAAGACCCCGATCTGGCGCTATCGAAACCCTTCCCCACCACCCGCGCCAGCCTCGGCCGCAAGGTGCTGCGCGACCTGACCGGGCAGACCTTTTTAAAACAGCGCATGGCGCAATTCGGCTTCGCGCTTATCGGGCTGAAAGCGATGCTGCGCGGCGAAACCGCCGAAAAGGGCCGCGCCAGCACCACCGCCGGGACGCCGTTCAACAAACAGTCCGACGACGGCATGACGTCACCGACGGTCGATATCGCGGGCGCAATGACGGTGGCGCGCGCGGTCGGGCGGTTCCTGCTCGTCCAGGCGGTGCTACTCGCCGCCTCGCTCGCGCTCTACGGCTGGACGCCGTACCTGCTCTGGCTGGCAGGGCTGGCGACGACCTTTCAGCTGTACCTGCGCATCCGCAATATCGCCGAACATGCCTGTACCACCACGGGCAGCGACGATCCGTTCACCCATGCCCGCACCACTCATGCGGGCTGGATCGCCCGGGCGACCGTTGCACCATATTGGGTGAATTATCATTCGGAGCACCACCTGTTCATGGGGGTGCCCTGTTATCGGCTGGCCGAGGTCCACGCGATGCTCGGCCGCGCCGGGCGGCATGAGTCGATGACGATCGCGCCGGGTTACGCCGCGGTGCTGCGGCAAGTGACGTTAAAGGGCTGAGCCGCGCTACTGCGCGACGAAGCGCGCCCCGGCGCGATCCTTTTCGGTCGTCGCGGGGTCGAAGATCATCCCGTTCATCGCTATATAGACCCCGGGCGGCAGAATCTGCGCCGCCGCCAGCGCAAAGCCGACGTTGAATTCGGCGTCGCTGGCGCGCACCGACGCGGGCTGCATCGCCCCCGTCATCACGATCGTCTTGCCCGCAATCCCGGCCAGCATCCGCCCAGTGACGACCATCGTGTCGGTGCCATGGGTGACCAGAATGTGCGCGGCTTCGCTACCCTCGACCGCCGCGCGGATCGCGGCGCGGTCAGCGTCGTCCAGCTCGAGGCTGTCCTTGCGCATCAACTGCGTCACGCGGTGCGGGACATGGACATTATTCTCGCGCAGCAGGTCGGGAATCGCTGTCGGCCCGATCTGAAATTCTGACAAGGCATCGAAATAGACTTTGTCGATCGTCCCGCCGGTGGTGAAGATTTCGATCATGCGCATTCGTCCTGCACCGGCAGCGCCGGGGTGCCATCGCGCGCGGCAAAGGGTTGCCTGAAGGTGAAAGCCGCCGCCGTCGGGCCGTTTGCGGCCAGCAGGTCGATCCGCGCCATACCCTCCGCCACCGTCGGGCGATGTCCGGCGGGAACCCACCACAGCGCCTGAAACACCGCAATATGTTCGAACCACTCCTTGCGCCGCCGCATGATCGCCAGATGCTCGGGGTTGCGATAGACAAACGCCGCCAGCGCATCGACGTCGCGCCATACCGACATATTGGCAATGACGTGCGGGTCGTCGTTGACGGGAACGTCGGTGGCGTCATTGCCCTGGCCGACCAGCCGCCAGACGAAGCCGTCGCTCGCCTCGGCAATCGCATTCACCGCATCAAGCGCGTCCATGAAATCGCGGTTGGCGACGTGATCGGCGGGCAGGCGGAAACGCGCGATGTTGATCTGCGCCAGTTCATAACCCGCCATCTAATCCTCCCTCAGGCCAGCGCCTCGGCGATCAACCGCCGCGTATTGTCGATCCCGAACAGCGCGATAAAGCTGCCCATCCGCGGTCCGGCGCTAGACCCGAGCAGCGTTTCGTAGAGCGCCTTGAACCAATCACGAAGATTTTCAAAGCCATAGGCCTCGTTCTTGCCAATCTCATACACGATGTTCTGGATGTCGTCGGCGCCTGCGTCGGCAGGCAACGCCGCCAGCTTGGTGTCGAGTTCGGTCAGCGCCGCAACTTCGCCGCCCTGCGGCTTGCGCCGGTTGAGCGTCGGCGCAACATAGTCGCGGTTATACGCCATCGCATTGTCGATCAGCCGGTCGAGCTCGGGATAGGTCGCGGCATCGGCGCCGTCCACATATTGGCCAAGATAGCGCCAGATCTGGTCCTTCGACGCATCGGCGCCCATCACCCCGACCAGATTGAGCAGCAACCCGAAGGTCACCGGCAATTCGGTCGCGGGAACATCCTGCCCGCGCGCGACATGGACGTGGTGCACCGGATTGCCGAGCTTCTTGTCGGCATCCTGCGCCGGGTAATTGCCGCGCATCTGCAGATATTCGTCGACGGCCTTGGGGATCACCCCGATATGCAGCTGCTTTGCCGCCTTCGGTTCGCGATAGGCAAAGAACGCTAGGCTCTCTTCGCTGCCATAATCGAGCCATTGCTCCAAGCTGAGCCCATTGCCCTTAGACTTCGATATCTTCTCGCCCTTTTCGTCGAGGAACATTTCGTAAATCAGCCCTTCGGGCTTCCGCCCGCCGAGCGCCTTGGCAATCTTGCCCGACTGGACCCCGCTGTCGGTCAGATCCTTGCCGTACATTTCGTAGTCGACGCCGAGCGCGACCCAGCGCATCGCCCAGTCAACCTTCCACTGCAGCTTCGCACCGCCGCCCAGAACGCTGTGCGTGATCGTCCGGCCGCCGTCCTCGAACGATACCAGCCCAGCATCGGCATCGACGACCGTCACGGGTACCTGCAACACGACGCCCGAGGTCGGGCTGACCGGCAGGATCGGCGAATAAGTCGCGGCACGCTCGGCGCGCAGCGTCGGCAACATGATGTCGAGGATGTCCTGATTGTGGCGCAGCACGTTCTTCAGCGCGTCGTCGAACGCACCCGACTTGTACCGCTCGGTCGAGCTGACAAACTCATACTCAAAGCCAAAACGGTCGAGAAACTCGCGTAGCATCGCATTGTTATGGTGCGCGAAACTTTCGAACTTGCCGAACGGATCGGGGACGTCGGTCAGCGGCTTGCCGAGATATTCGGTGAGCATCGCGTGGTTCGGGACATTGTCGGGAACCTTGCGCAGCCCGTCCATGTCGTCGCTGAACGCGACGAGGCGCGTCGGCGCGCCGGTCATTTGTTCATAGGCGCGGCGGACCATCGTCGTGCGCAGCACTTCGTTGAAGGTGCCGATATGCGGCAGTCCCGACGGGCCATAGCCCGTCTCGAACAACACCGGCGCGCCACCTGGCTTGCCGTCGGGATAACGTTTGACCAGCTTGCGCGCTTCCTCAAAGGGCCAGGCCTTGGACGCGAGGGCAGCAGCACGAAGTTCGGTCACGACAATCTTCCGGTACGCGGGTGATAGGGGCTCCGCCCTTTCCCGTTTTCGCGCGTTTTTGCAAGCGCGCGATGTGCCTGACCGTGCGCTAGGCGCGCGCCGCCGGGTCGAGCAGGATCGCCACCGACCCGCGTTTGCGTCCCGTATCGACATAGGCATGCGCCGCCGCAATGTCGTCGAACCCATAGGTGCCGTCGACGACCGGACGCAGCATGCCGCCTGCGACCATATCGGCAAGTTGCTGGACATGCTCGGGCCGCTCGGTCGCTGGTCCGGCAATCACCCTGCGGCCGCCGCGCCCCGGCGCACCGATCGTGGCCAGCATGTCGGGCAGTCCCGCTGCGATCGCCACAAACCGGCCATGCGGGCGCAGCAGCGGCAGCGCAGCGCGTGTAGTAATGCTGCCGACGGTCTCGAAGATGACGTCATAGGCACCCGCATCGCCAAGGAAATCGGTGGTCGCATAGTCAATCACCGCCTCCGCACCCAGGCCCCGCACCAGATCGGCGTTCCGCGCGCTGCATACCGCGGTGACTTGCGCGCCACGGTGGCACGCAAGCTGGACCAGCGCCGACCCCACCGCGCCCGACGCGCCGACGATCAACACCCGGCCACCGGATGCAACCGCTGCGACGTCGATAAAATGAAGCGCGGTGCTGCCGCCAAAACATAGCGTCGCCGCCTTGGCAAAACTCAAACCGTCTGGCTTGAGCGCGATCGGCCCCGTTTCGGCAACGCAGCGATATTCAGCGTGGCACCCCATTTTCCCGCCCGGAAACGCCATCACCGCATCGCCCGGACGAAATCGCCTGACATCCGCACCGATCGCATCGACCACGCCAGCAAACTCGGTGCCAAAAATCGGTTGCCGCGGCCCCCGGATCCCGAAAACCAGTCTCGCGATCAGGCCCATGCCCGCGGGAAAACGAGCCGCGCGCAGTCGGCTGTCGCCCGACGTCACCGATGTTGCCATCACCTTGACCCGCACCTCGCCCGCTTTGGGTTCGGGCATCGGGACGTCGCGAAACTCCAGCACCTCGGGACCACCGTAGCGGGTGCAGACAACGGCTTTCATCGGCGAATCCTGACCTTGGGGAAGGGAATGGTGCCTTTCTGCCCGTTTCGACGCGGCGCAACAGCCGCCACCATGTACCGGGGCATCGGCGCCGCGCGTCAGCGTTGCCGGATTATCGTTACCGGAATATTTACCATCCCGGGCTTAGCATCACGCCATGGACACAATTCGCATCCCGCAGCCCCGCCGCCAAGCCCGCACCGCCGTTTCGCTCGAGGTGACGGTCAACGGCGTGCTCAACTTCGTCGACGGCCAGATCACCGACCTGTCCGAAGGCGGCGCGCGGATCGACGGTGCCAGTATGCCCGCGCGGTCGCGCTGCGAAATTCACTATGGCGGCGGTGTTACCTATGCCGTGGTGATGTGGTCCGAAGTCGACCGCATGGGCGTGCGCTTTCCCTATGAACTGACCCACGGCCCGCTCTACAACGCCCTGAAACGCGCGCGCAGCGCGATCACCATCGACCCGGCGCAGATATTCCTGAGCAACCGCGCGCCGGTGTTCGGGCCCGCGGGTTGAGCTGAGCCCTTTTTGTCATCCCGGCGAAGGCCGGGATCTCGACCTTGCGTCATGCTCCAACGGGGAGATCCCGGCCTTCGCCAGGATGACGGTCATTGCTACCGCTTGCCGCGTTCGCCTTTTGTCCCTACCCTTCGCCCATGCTTCCCGCGCCCTTCCCCCTGCCCGCAATCCATGCCAGCCATGTCGGCATCTGGATCGCCGATGCACAGGGGCGCGTGCAGAGGGTCGGGCGTGGTGAGGCGATTGCGGCGGTGGCGGCGACTCCGCACCTGCTGCTAAACGCGACGCTGACCGGCGACCGGCTGGGTTATCCCGAGCTGTCGGGGCTCGACCTGCTGGAACTCTTTGCCTTCCTTTATCCCGCGCGCTTTGCCGTGCCGACCCCGGCGGGGATTGCCGCGACGATCGGCGTCACCCCACTAAAGGCCGAGGAAGACATCGCCGCCTTTCTGCCGCGAGCGACCGCGGCGATGCTCGCGGGGATGGACGATCCCGCCTGGCCCGAACGCGAGGGCGCCTGGCACGGGCTTCAGGCGCTGGCGCGACAGCGCTGGCCCTGGGCGCCGCTGGTCCAGCCGCGGCTGACCACGCCCGACGCCAACGAACGCTGGCTGTTCGCGCGGCTACCCGAATGGGAGGAAGCGCCGCCGCGCCCCGCGCCGCGGCAGGTGCGGATCAAACCCGACGACGTTACCGCGCGGCTCGACCGGCTGACCGGCGACGGCGCCGAACGGCGGCCGGGGCAACAGGATTATGCGCGCGCGACCGCCGCGATTTTCGAACCGCGCGAACGCAAGGACGCGCCGCAGATGCTCGTTGCCGAGGCCGGAACGGGGATCGGCAAGACGCTCGGCTACCTCGCCCCCGCCAAGCAGTGGATCGACCAGTCGGCGGGCAGCGTCTGCATCTCGACCTTTACCAAGGCGCTGCAACGGCAATTGTCGCGCGAAACCGAGCGGCTGTACCCCGACGCCGCAACCCACCGCGAAAAGGTCGTCGTGCGCAAGGGCCGCGAAAATTACCTCTGCCTGCTCAATCTGGAGGATGCACTGCAAGGCGGCTTTTCGGGCCGCGCCGCGATCCTCGCGCAATTGGTCGCCCGCTGGGCCGCCTATACGCGCGACGGTGATATGGTTGGCGGCGACCTGCCAGGCTGGCTGCCCGCGCTGTTCCGCCGCAACGGCACCACCGCGCTGACCGACCGGCGCGGCGAGTGCATCTATGCGGGCTGTCCGCATTTTCGCAAATGCTTCATCGAACGCTCGGCGCGCGCCGCGACGCAGGCCGACATCGTCATCGCCAACCATGCGCTGACGATGGTGCAGGCGGCGCGCCCGCGGGACGGCGGCGCGCCAGCGACGCGGCTGATCTTCGACGAAGGCCATCATCTGTGGGACGCCGCCGACAGCATGTTCGCCGCGGCGCTGACGGGCCAAGAAGCCGTGGAGATCCGCCGCTGGGTGCTGGGACCCGAGGGCAAGTCGCGCGGGCGGCGGCGCGGGCTCGCGGCGCGACTGGCCGATGTGGCGAGCTATGACGAGGCGGGGGAGCGGGCGATTCAGGCGGCGATTACTGCCGCCGCCGAACTGCCCGGCGACGGCTGGCTTGGGCGCCTGTCCGAGAATGATCCGTGGGGCGCGATCGAACGGCTGCTCGCCGCGGTGCGCGGGCAGGTTTATGCGCGCGCGGTCGATACCCGCACCGCCGATGCGGGCTATGGCCTCGAAACCGAGCTGGCCGATCCCGATGCGGCGCTGGTCACCGCCGCTGCCGCGGCGAGCGACGCGGTCGAGGCGCTGCTGCGCCCGCTGCTGGCGCTCGGCAAGCGGCTCGATGCACTTGTCGACGATCCGCCCGACTGGCTCGATGGACAGGCGCGGGCGCGCGTCGATGGGGCGCGGCATAGTTTGGGTACCCGGGTCGACACGCTCGGCGGCTGGCTGTCGCTGCTCGGGCGCGTCGGCGGTCCGGCCAATCCCGATTTTGTCGACTGGCTGGCGATCGACCGTTACGACGGGCGCGAGTTCGACACCGGGCTGCACCGTCACTGGCTCGACCCCGCAAGGCCGATCGCCGACATCGTCTATCGTCCGGCGCAGGGCGTCCTCGTCACCTCGGCGACGCTACGCAGCGGGCATGGTGCGAGCGGCTGGACCGAGGCCGACATCCGCACCGGCGCGCGCCACATGGACGGCGGGGTCCAGCATTTCGCGGTCCCCAGCCCGTTCGACTACGCCCGCCAGTCGGAGGTGCTGATCGTCACCGACATCGCGCGCGGCGACCTGCCCGCGCTCGCGGGGGCATACAGCCGGTTGATCGAGGCATCGGGCGGCGGCGCGCTCGGGCTGTTCAGCGCGATCCGGCGGCTGCGCATCGTCCACGCCCGCATCGCGGACCGCCTCGCGCGCGCGGGCCTCCCGCTCTATGCCCAGCATGTCGATCCGCTCGACACCGGGACGCTCGTCGACATCTTCCGCGCCGACCCGCACGCCTCGCTGCTCGGCACCGATGCTTTGCGCGACGGCGTCGATGTCCCCGGCGAATCGCTGCGGCAGGTGATCATGGAGGGCGTGCCTTGGCCGCGACCGACGATTCTCCACGCGGCGCGGCGCGCGGCGCAGGGCGGCAGCGCCTATGACGATATGGTCATTCGCGGCCGCATCGGGCAGGCGTTCGGCCGCCTGATCCGCCGCGCCGATGATTTCGGCCAGTTCGTGATGCTCTCGCCCAGCTTTCCGTCGAGGCTGCTCAGCGCCTTTCCCGAAGGCACCCCGATCCGCCGCCTGCCATTGGACGAGGCGGTCAATCATGTCGCCGCGGCCAACGTCGAAAGGCGAAAAAGCGCCTTTCCAGCCTTTTCACCGTCATAAGTTTGCGGCACAAGGCGGCTCGAACGACGGCACAAGCGCGAACGCGCGGGGGAAGATTTTGAAGACTTTGACGATCCTGCGCCACGCCAAATCGGGTTGGGATGTCCAGGTCGAGCGCGATTTCGACCGCCCGATCAACAAACGCGGCCAGCGCGGCGCCGAAATCATCGGGCAATGGCTGAAGCGCCAGAAGCTGCCGATCGACCGCATCATCGCCTCACCCGCGGTGCGCGTCACCGAAACGCTCGACATCTTCCAGCCCGCCGCCGATCTCGACACGATCGAACCGCATTGGGACCGCCGCATCTATCTCGCCTCCGCCGCGACACTGATCGACGTCATCCGCGACACCGGCCGCGATGCCGAACATCTGCTAATCTCGGGACATAATCCGGGGCTGGAGGATCTGATCCTGATGTTGGTGCCGGAAACGAGCGGCGACGAGCTGCGCGGCGAGGTCGAGGAAAAGCTGCCGACGTCGGCGCTGGCGCGCCTCGAACTCGACATCGCCGACTGGCACGACCTCGACACCGGCTTGGCCCGCTTCACCGCCTTCATCCGCCCCCGCGACCTCGACCCGACGCTCGCGCCGGCGATGGATCACGATTAGACCGCGGTCCGCGCGACCATCCCCACAATGATCGCACGCAGTTCGGCGCGGGCTTCGGTATCGTCGATGTCGCCCGCGGCGGCGGCATGTGACAGCGCTTCTGCGCTTCCCAGCATCGCCCATAACGCCGCTGTCCTGACCCCCTGCGGCCCCGCGAAAGGCGCCAATGTCGATCGGCAGTCTTCGATGAAGCCCAGCTGAAAGTCGCGCTTGATCCGCTCCATTTCCGGCGATCCCGCCAGTGCGGCCAGAATCGCGGGAATCTCGCGGCCTTGCCGCAGCACGCATTCGACATAGCAGTCGGCGATAACCGCAGCCTTGGAGTCGAGGCTATCGCCGCTCGCAGCCAGCGCCGCGTCGAACGTCACGCTCTGGCGTTCATCAAAATCGCCGTACAGCGCGGCAAGCAAGCCTGCGCGCGTCCCGAAATGATCGTAAACCACTGGCTTGGTGATGCCCGCCTGCTCGGCCAGGCGCCCGAGCGAAAGCGCGTCGGCGCCGCTCTCGCCGATCATCCGCCACGCCGTCGCGACCAGTTGGCGACGACGTTCGTCGCGCGAAAGGCGCTGGCGCGAGGGTGGATCGACTTTCGACGACGAAGGGCTTGACACATTATATACCTTTAGTATGTTACGGTTAGTATATAATGAAAAGCCGCTCGCCCGCAACCGCCATGAAAGATGAAACCGATGCACAGCCTGATCGTCGTTTCGCACCCCAGCCCCGCCGCTTTGACCCACGCCGTAGCCACCGAAATCGAGCGCGCGATCACCACCGCGTCGCCCGCCAACAGTGTCGAAATCGCCGATCTCAGCGAGGAAGGTTTCGATCCGCGCTTCTCGCGCAGCGACGTTGCAGCTTTCAACGTCGAGGGACCGCTCGCCGATGACGCGCGCGCCGAACAGCTGCGGATCGAACGCGCTGCCAACCTGATCCTCGTCTATCCGGTCTATTGGTGGTCGATGCCGGGCTTGCTGAAAGGCTGGATCGACCGCGTTTTCACCAACGGCTGGGCCTATGACGAAAGCGCGGACGGCAAGGTGGAAAAGAAGCTCGGCTGGCTGCGCGTGCATCTTGTTGCCGTCGCCGCGGCGGGGTCGGAAATGTACACGCGTCGCGGATATTTGCAGGCAATGAGGACGCAAATCGACCACGGCATTTTTGATTATTGTGGCGCGCCCGTGCTGTCGTCGAACATGCTTTCGATCGCTGATGCCGACACCACCGGCGAGCTTCTGGTTGAAGCACGCCGGATCGGTACCCAGATCAGCGTCGGCGAGGCCAGTCGCGCCGCCGCCTGACGGTCAGCGCAGCGCCGCCGCCAGCCGCGCCCGCAGCGCGACGAGCGCCTCGACCGGAACGCCCGTGCCCTCGCGCGCTGCTCCGTTCCCGGTCGCGGGCACGGTGGGCGCCGTTACAGCTACCTTGGCGCTGCCATCCGACAACGCCTTGCGCGCGCCCTCGACCGTGAACCCCTGCACATGCAGCAAATGATGGATGCGCTCGGCCAGCGCGACATCCTCGGCGCGGTAATAGCGCCGCCGCCCGGAGCGCTGGAGCGGCTTCAGTTGGGGAAAGCGCGTTTCCCAATAGCGCAGGACGTGCGTCGGCACTCCGATCCGATCGGCCAGCTCGCCGATCGCGAGCATGGCGCCGGACGCCTTGCCGTTGTCGTCCGGCACGTCAAACCCCACCATGGCCGAGGCCGGGATTATTTACCGGCAACGCGCGCTCGCATCGTCTGGCTGGCGCGGAAGGTCATCACACGGCGCGGCAGGATCGGCACTTCGATGCCGGTCTTGGGATTGCGCCCGACCCGCTGTGCCTTGTCGCGCAGGACAAAGGTGCCAAAGCCCGAGATTTTGACGTTCTGTCCGCCCGCCAGCGCGTCGGACATATGGTCGAGAATCGATTCGACGATCGTCGCCGATTCGTTGCGCGACAAGCCGATCTGCTGGTTGATCCGCGTCGCAATATCAGCGCGCGTAAGCGTCCCTGCGGTCATGATGGTCCCTCCCCTCAAAAAGCAAACATGGTCGAACCGGTCCCGGACAGCCCCCACCGTCACGAGTCCCGTGCCCCTATGTAACAAAAGCGAATTAATCCGCCAAACTGAAACGGATGGAGCGAAGAGTTAATGCGGTGAAGCCGCCAATCAGACCCGCAGAACCGCCGCGCCCCAAGTGAACCCACCGCCCATCGCCTCAAGCACGACCAGATCGCCGCGCTTGATGCGTCCGTCGCGTACCGCGAGGTCAAGCGCCAGCGGCACCGACGCCGCCGAGGTGTTGGCATGCTGATCGACCGTCAGCACGACGCGTTCGAACGGCAGGCCCAGCTTTTTGGCGGTCGCATCGATGATCCGCTTGTTCGCCTGATGCGGCACGACCCAGTCGATCTGGTCGGGCGACAGGCCGACATCGGCCATCACTTCGCCGAGCACCGACGCCAGATTGGTCACGGCATGGCGGAACACTTCGCGGCCCTGCATGCGGACATGGCCGACGGTGCCGGTGGTCGACGGGCCGCCGTCGACATACAGCATGCCCGAATATTTGCCCTCGGCGTGCAGCCGGGTCGCGAGGATGCCCTGATCGTCGTCGACGTCCTTCGCCGAAAGCACAACCGCGCCCGCGCCGTCGCCGAACAACACGCAGGTCGTGCGATCTTCCCAGTCGAGGATGCGGCTGAAGGTTTCGCTGCCGATCACCAGCGCATGCTTGGCCGCGCCGGTGCGCAGCATCGCGTCGGCAACCGACACCGCATAGAGAAAGCCCGAACAGACCGCGGCAACGTCGAACGCGATGCAATCGGGGGCGCCGATCAGCGCCTGCACCTTGGTCGCGCTGGCCGGGAATGTATTGTCGGGGGTCGCAGTGGCGAGGATGATCAGGCCGATGTCCGACGGTTCGAGCCCCGCTGCCGCCATCGCTTGCTGCGCCGCCGCGGCGCCCAGCGTCGCGGTCGTCTCGTCGGGCTCGGCAATATGGCGAAAGCGGATGCCGGTGCGCTCGACGATCCACTCGTCGCTGGTGTCGACGCGCTCGGCCAGTTCGGCGTTCGACACGCGGTTGCGCGGCAGCGCCGACCCGGTACCCGCCAGAATCGCGCGCAACGTCATGCCGTGTTGCCGCTCTGGAAATTGGCCAGATCTTCGGTCACTTGGCGCGTGATATCCTTCTCGATCAGCTCAGCGCACAGGTGGACGCAATTGGCGACCCCCTTCGCATCGGCGCTGCCATGGCTTTTGAGGACGACGCCATTCAGGCCCAGGAACACTGCGCCATTGTGGTTGTTGGGGTCGAGATGGTGGCGCAGCAGTTCGGTCGCGGGGCGCGAAATCAGGAAGCCGATCTTCGAGCGCGTCGAGCTGGTAAAGGCGCGGCGCAGTAGGTCGGTGACGAAACGCGCCGTCCCCTCGATCGTCTTGAGCGCGATATTGCCCGAAAATCCGTCATGGACGATCACATCGACATCGCCGCGCGACAATTTGTCGCCCTCGATAAAGCCGGTAAACTCCATCGGCAGCCCTTTGGCCGCGCGGAGCATGGCCGCGGCATCGCGAATCTCGTCGGTGCCCTTCAGCTCTTCGGTGCCGATGTTGAGCAGCGCGACGCGCGGGCGCTGCAGCCCCATCGCGGTGCGCGCATAGGCCGCGCCCATCACCGCAAATTGCGTCAGGTTGGTGGCATCGCATTCGGTGTTGGCGCCAAGATCGAGCATGACGACGTCGTTGTCGCCCAGCGTCGGCAGCAGCGCCGCGAGCGCAGGCCGGTCGATCCCCGGCATCGTGCGCAGCGCCAGCTTGGCCATCGCCATCAGCGCGCCGGTGTTGCCCGCCGACACGGCGCCGCCCGCGTCGCCGCGTTTCACCGCGTCGATCGCCAGCCCCATCGAGGTGCTTTTCGCCTTGCGGATCGCCTGGCTCGGCTTGTCCTCGCCCGTCACCACGCCGTCGGTGTGGATGATGTCCGACGCCGCGCGCAGATTGGGGTGGTTTTCAAGCGCAGCCTTGATCTGCACCTCGTCGCCGACGAGGATGAACCGCAGACCGTCGTGCTTGTGGCGCGCCATAGCGGCGCCGGCGAGCATCATCCGCACGCCGACGTCACCGCCCATCGCATCAATCGCGATTCGCGGTGTCAGTGCCATGTATTTGCGCTCCGGCTAGGGGTCAGGCGCCGACCGACACCACTTCGCGGCCATTATAATGGCCACAGGCACTGCAAAGATTGTGCGGGCGCTTCAGCTCGCCACAATTGGGGCATTCCTGAAAGGCTTCAACCTTCAGGCTGTCGTGGCTGCGACGCATACCGCGCTTCGAGGGCGAGGTTTTTCGCTTGGGAACGGCCATGTTATTTCCTGCATTCTCAATAGTGTGTCACGAATCGGCTACCCGGATTTGTCACCCCCGTTGCCGGAAATGACTGGCCCGCCCGCCGTGCGAAACGCTGTTCCTGCCGCATATTGGCCTGAAAATCGTCCGCCGAAGGGTGCCTCAACGCCAGAAGGTGTCGGGTGCCGGATCGGGCGGGGCTATAGCGTTTTTGCCCGCAAAGGCAAGCCCTGTGGATGACAATACGCAGGCAAAAGCGTCGCCCTTGCCGATCGCCCGGCGCGATGCCACACCACGACGAGCGCCGGGCGATAGCAGCTGCGGCCGAAATGGGGGACGCATATGATAATCTTGCCGATCAGCCTGACGATTGCCGCCGGAGCGGCGCTGCTCAACCTGTGGCTGTCGATCCGCGTCGGCCGCGTCCGGACCAAGGAAAAGGTTTTCGTCGGCGACGGCGGCAACGAACTGGTGACGCGGCGGATGCGCGCGCACAGCAATTTTGTCGAGAACACCGCTTTCGTGCTGATCCTGCTCGCGCTTGTCGAGCTCGGCTTGGGCTCGTCGATGTGGCTTTGGGGGGTTGGCGCGCTCTACCTCGTCGGCCGCATCCTGCACGCGATCGGCATGGATGGGATGATGTGGGGCCGCATGGTCGGAACGATCATAACCATGCTCACCCAGCTCGGTCTCGCGCTCGGGGCGCTGGCGATCGTTTATCTGACGCCGGTGAGTGTCACGACGACTGAGATTGAGGAAACGACGGTGGTGGCGCCGAAGTAATCCTCTCCCTTTCCGCTCGCGGGAGGGGCAGCGAGACTTGCGAGCTTGCTCGCTAGTCGCAGCGGGGTGGGCATAGCGAGGTCGCT
>JAHJHL010000197.1 GCA_018823905.1 Alphaproteobacteria bacterium | reverse complement strand
CCGTCATCACCCCGCAGGTCGTCGCCGACCACGGCCTGTCGCCGGAAGAATATGAGCGCGTCCTGCACGCTATCGGGCGCGAGCCCAATCTGGTCGAACTCGGCATCTTCTCGGTCATGTGGTCCGAGCATTGCAGCTACAAAAGCTCGCGCCTTCATCTCAAAAAACTGCCGACCGAGGCGCCGTGGGTGATCTGCGGCCCCGGCGAGAATGCCGGCGTGATCGACATCGGTGAAGGCGAAGGCGGCAAGAAGCTCGCCGCGATCTTCAAGATGGAGAGCCACAACCACCCGTCGTATATCGAACCCTATCAGGGCGCCGCGACCGGGGTCGGCGGCATCCTGCGCGACGTGTTCACGATGGGCGCGCGCCCGGTCGCAAACCTCAACGCGCTGCGCTTCGGCCGCCCCGATCATCCCAAGATGAAGCATCTGATCTCGGGCGTCGTGCGCGGCATCGGCGGCTATGGCAATTGCGTCGGCGTGCCGACGGTTGGCGGCGAGGTCAATTTCCATCCCGCCTATGACGGCAATATCCTGGTCAACGCGATGACCGTGGGCATCGCCGAACAGGACAAGATTTTCTATTCGGCCGCCAGCGGCATCGGCAATCCGATCGTCTATGTCGGATCGAAAACCGGCCGCGACGGCATCCACGGCGCGACGATGGCATCGGCCGACTTCGGCGAGGACGCCGAGGAAAAGCGCCCGACGGTGCAGGTTGGCGACCCCTTCACCGAAAAATTGCTGATCGAGGCGTGCCTCGAGTTGATGGCGTCGGACGCGATCGTCGCGATCCAGGACATGGGCGCCGCGGGCCTCACCAGCTCGTCAGTCGAAATGGCATCGAAGGGCGGCGTCGGGCTCCACCTCAAGATGGACGATGTGCCGCAGCGCGAAACCGGCATGACCGCGTATGAGATGATGCTGTCCGAATCGCAGGAACGCATGTTGATGGTGCTGAAGCCCGGCCGCGAAGATTTCGCCGCCGCGATCTTCCACAAATGGGAACTCGACTTCGCGGTCATCGGCACCGTCACCGACACCGGCCGCATGGTGCTGGAACATCATGGCGAGATCGTCTGCGACATCCCGCTCGGCCCGCTCGCCGACGACGCGCCGCTGTATGACCGGCCGCATGTTCCGACCCCGAAGCAGCCCGCGCTGACCAACGTTCCCGAAACCACCGACGTCGCGGCGGACCTCAAGACGCTGATGGGTACCCCCGACATCGCCAGCCGCCGCTGGATCTGGGAACAATATGACAGCCAGGTCGGCGGCGACACCGTGCAGATCGGCGGCGACGCCGCGCTGGTCCGCATCCACGGCACCAACCGCGCACTCGCGATGACCACCGATTGCACCCCGCGCTATTGCTACGCCGACCCGGTCGAGGGCGGCAAACAGGCGGTCGCCGAAACCTGGCGCAACATCAGCGCGGTCGGCGCGACCCCGCTCGCGATCACCAACTGCCTGAACTTCGCCAACCCGCAGCGTCCCGAAATCATGGGCCAGATCGTCGGCTGTCTCGACGGCATGGCGCAGGCCCGCCGCGCGCTCGACTATCCGATCGTGTCGGGCAATGTCAGCCTCTATAACGAGAGCAAGGCAACCGGCGGCGGCAGCGCAATCCTGCCGACCCCCGCGATCGGCGGCGTCGGCGTGATCGAGGATTTGAACAAGGCGGTCGGCATCGGCTTCAAGCGCACCGGCGACATCGTGCTCGCGGTCGGCGAACGCGCCGGGCATCTCGGCCAGTCGATCTGGCTGCGCGAAATCCACGGCCGCGAGGAAGGCCCGCCGCCCGAGGTGAACCTGCGCTGCGAAAAGCGCACCGGCGATTTCATCCGCCACGCAATCAACGCCGGGTGGATCACTGCTTGCCACGACGTGTCGGACGGCGGCATCGCGGTCACGCTCGCCGAAATGGCGCTGAAATCGAACATCGGCGTGCTGGTGAGCGAAGAACAGCCCTTCGGCGTCGCCGAAAGCTTCTTCGGTGAGGATCAGGGGCTGTATCTCGTCACCGTTTGCGACACCTGCCTCGCCGACTTCCTCGACGCCGCGGGACGCGCCGATGTGCCGGTCGATCCGGTCGGTCGCACGATCAAGGACCGCATCGTGTTCGAGCTGCCCGATAGCGACCATGAGGTGACGCTCGCGGAACTGCGCGAAGCGCATGAAGGCTTCTTCCCGGCGTTGATGGGTGCCGATGCGGCGCTGGCCTAAATCGTCATTGCGAGCGTAGCGAAGCAATCTCCAGTCCCCGCCCATTCGGGACGATAGCTGGAGATCGCCGCGTCGCCTTCGGCTCCTCGCAATGACGAGGCGGGGCTTTCGGAGGGAGGGGTGAATCCATGAGCATCCATATCGGCATCGGCGGCTGGACCTTCGAACCCTGGCGCGGCACCTTCTATCCGCCCAAGCATCCGCAAAAGCGCGAGCTCGAATATGCCGGACAGCACCTCACCGGCATCGAGATCAACGGCACCTATTATGGCAGCCAGAAGCCCGAGAGCTTCGCCAATTGGGCGGCGTCGGTCCCCGACGGCTTCAAATTCAGCGTCAAGGCGTCACGCTTCACCACAAACCGCAAGACCCTCGCCGATGGCGCCGGATCGATCGAGAAATTCCTGACGCAAGGACTCACGCGGCTCGGCGACCGGCTCAGCCCGATCCACTGGCAGTTCATGGCGACCAAGAAATTCGAGCGCGACGATTTCGCGGGCTTCCTCGACCTGCTGCCCGATACGCTGGACGGCCTGCCGCTGCGCCACGCGATCGAGGTGCGGCACGAAAGCTTCCGCGACCCGGCGTTCGTCGCCATGGTTCGCGAGCGGAACATGGCGATCGTCTATGCCGACAGCGACGAATTTCCGTGCATCGACGAACAGACCGCCGACTTCACCTACGCGCGATTGCAGCGGTCGCAGGAGGACGTCGAAACCGGCTATGACGACACGGCGCTCGACCATTGGGCCACGCAAGCACGCGATTGGGCCAAGGGCGACCGCGATGTGTTCCTATTCTTCATTTCGGGCGCGAAAGTCCGCAATCCGGCCGCGGCGCAGGCGCTGATCGCCAAGCTAAAATAGATCCTCCCTGTCGCGTAGCGATGGGGAGGGGGACCGCCGCGAAGCGGTGGTGGAGGGGCGGCGACGGTGGCGCGATAGCCCCTCCGTCAGTCCTTCGGACTGCCACCTCCCCATGGCTTCGCCACAGGGAGGAATTAAGCGGTCAGGCCGCCACCGCCTGTTGTGACGCCAGGAAATTATACGGATCGATCCCGCGGCTACGGTACGCGCGGTGTGCTTCCTGATACAGCGTTGGTTCGGCAATCCCCAGCCGCGCGCGCGCCGCGTCGAGCGGCTCGGCGAGCAAGGCGCGGATGTCCTGTTCGATGATCGCCTGCGACGCCTTGCCGTTGCGCTGACCCTGACGGATCGCGCCGAACACCGGGGCGTCGGCTTTCACGCCGCGCTTCACTTCGTAACCGCCAGCATAGGCGATGAAGAAATTGCCGTAATTGCCCGTCTGGCCATAGGTAAAGCCGAGCACGCACTGTTCGCCCAGCGCGTCGCGGCCATAGCCGGTCAGGATGTGGAACAGGTCGTGCGTGTCACGCAGGCGGTTGGCGTACCATTGCACTTGGTCGTCGAACTTGGGGCGGCCCATCTTGTCGGCCTCGGCGACGAGGCCCGCCGCCGACAGCCCTTCGCGGCGCATGAAGGTGACATAGGCGTGGCCGACGCTGCCCTCGGGCAGTTCATCGATCCACGCATGATCGTCGAGCATATCGGGCAGATAAGGTTCACTCGCCATCAACTGGCGGCCCTTTTCGCTTTCGACGAAGGCGCGCGCGTCGTCCATGAACCCCTTGCGCGGCAGGCTTTCGAAGATGTGGAACACCTGTTCGGTGTCTTCCTTGTCCTTGATCAGCTTGCGAAAATGCGACAGCGCCTTGAACGGACGAAAGGTCGGCATTTTGCGGTCGGGATGGGAGAAGATGGTCGGGGTCATGGTGGTTCTCGATAGAATCGGTTGTGGATTGTCAGATAGCATTACTGACATAGATGTCAATAGTCGGTAAACGGAAGCTGGCGCGATTTTCGCATCCACGATAGACCGGCGCCATGAAGCCGCACGCCACCATCCCCTACACCGCGCTGCCCGCGATCACCGACGCGGAGCGCATCGCCGCGGCGGAGACGTTTCGCGATCATGTCGCGACCCGGCGGACGTGCCGGATGTTTGCCGACACCCCGGTACCGCGCGCGGTGATCGAAGCAGCCATCGCCGCCGCCGGGACTGCGCCCAGCGGCGCGAACCACCAGCCCTGGCATTTCGCCGCGATCGCTTCGCCCGACATCAAGCATCGCATCCGCGTCGCTGCCGAAAAGGAGGAACGCGAATTCTACGCGAGCCGCGCCGGGCAGGAGTGGCTGGAGGCGTTGGCGCCGCTCGGCACCGACGAGGACAAGCGCTTTCTGGACGTCGCGCCATGGTTGATCGTTGTGTTCGGGCAGCGTCGCGGCGGCATTGAACCGGGTGACACGCGCCAGAATTACTATGTCACCGAAAGTGTCGGCATCGCCAGCGGCCTGCTGCTCACCGCGCTCCACAGTGCCGGGCTGGCGACATTGACCCATACGCCGTCGCCGATGGGCTTTTTGCGCGAGATATGCGGGCGCCCGACCGACGAGAAGCCATTGATGCTGATCGTCACCGGCCACCCTGCGCCCGACGCGACGGTTCCGGTTTATGCGACACGTAAAAAGCCGCTCGACCAGATCACGTCGTGGCTGTAGTATAGAAATAATACAGATGGAGAGCGGCATGCGCGAAGATCAACCAGTTCTGCCCCGCCGCCTCGTTTCCCTCGACGCGATCCGCGGCGTTGCGGTGATGGGCATTTTGGCGATGAACATCGTTGCCTTTGCGCTGCCTTTTCCGGCATATTCCAATCCTGCCGCGGGCGGGCCGCCGGGCGACCTCGACCTCGCCACCTGGTTCTTCAACTTTGTCTTTGTCGATTCCAAAATGCGCGGGATGTTTTCGCTGCTGTTTGGCGCGAGCACCTTGCTCGTGATCGACAGCGCCGCGATGGCCGGGCGTAATTCCGCAGGCGCCCATTATTCGCGGATGTTCTGGCTCGCGCTGTTCGGCCTCGCCCATTTCTACCTGATCTGGTTCGGCGACATCTTGTTCCTCTACGCCATTTGCGGGCTGCTGCTGTTCCTGTTTCGCAACCTGTCGGTCAAAGCATTGCTGCTCTGGTCGCTGCCGTTTTTCCTCATCGGCATCGGCATTCCAGCAAGCCTGTGGGCGATGTTGTCGATGGCGCAGGCCGGAACGCTGCCCGCCGAGGCGGCGGCGGGGATGCAGGAGGCGCTGCGCCAGATGAACGCCGAAATGGGGCCTTCGACGCCGCTTTATGCGCAGGAAACCGCGCTCTATCTCGGCAGCTACGCCAGCATCCTCGGCCACCGCACTGGTGAAATGGCGAGCGATCCGCTCTTTTTCCTGGGCATGTTCATGTGGGAGACGATGGGGCTGATGCTGATCGGCATGGCGCTGTTCAAATCGCGGATGCTGACCGGCGAATGGGAACTCGCGCGCTATCGCAAATGGGCGGTCGTCTGTTTCCTGATCGCGACCCCGCCGCTGGTTGCGTTGGCGCTATACCAAATGCAGTCGGGCTATGGCGCGGTGTCGATTTTTGGCGCTTCGATGGCGCTATCGATCCCCTTCGACATCCTGATGACCGTCGGCTGGACGGCGCTGATCATGCTGCTGATCAAGTCGGCTATCAGTGACGCAGCGCGCGCGCGTTTGGCCGCGACGGGCCGGATGGCGTTCACCAATTACCTCGTCACCTCGATCGTCATGACAACGTTTTTCTACGGCTATGGGCTGGGACTGTTCGGCAGCGTCGGGCGCGCTGCGCTCTACCTGTTCTGCTTCGGTATGTGGGCCGCGATGCTGCTGTGGTCGAAGCCGTGGCTCGAACGCTTTCAATATGGACCGCTCGAATGGCTGTGGCGCAGCCTGTCGCGCTGGCAGCTCCAGCCGATGCGGAAGGCAGCTCCGGCCTAGTAACCGACCGCGCGGCCGAACCCGGCTGGGCGGCGCTGGACGAGCGGATTGGCTTCGCGCTCGAGCGCGCCCAGCGTTTCGTCGAACAGCCGCCGCAGTTCGACGACGCGCGGCAGATATTCTTCCGGGCTGATCTGGCTCTCGACGCAGTGACGCGCAAACATTTCGATATCTTCGGCGACCGCGCCCAGCTTTTCGCCGCCGAACTGGCGCGCTTCGCTTTTCAGCGTGTGCGCGGGCATGACGAGGCCGCGCGCATCGCGGGCGCGCATCGCCTCTTCGATCGCCGCCACCGACTTGGTGCCGTCTTCGCGAAAATAGCCCAGAATCCGCACAAACGCGGCGCCCAGCTGAGTGCGCGTGGCGCGGAATTCATCCCAATCGACCAGGATTTCGTCCAATGTCATGTCCCTTGGTATGCAAAGTCGGTCGTGGTCCCAACCGACCCATGCCCAGATTGGGTAAAAAAGACGTTACGACGTGGGCAGCTTCTCACCAAAGCCGCCCCAATATGGGTCAGCGGCGCACGCGCCAGCGGCCCGCGTCATCCGCCGCGGTTTCAGCCTCGACCAACCAGCCATGTTCGGTAGCCAGCGCCGTAACTTCGCGCCCCGCCTGCAGATCGTCGGCGATCAGCAAAACGTCGGCGGCGTCGCGCATCGCGCGCGCCAGCCGCAGCGCGGGCCAGGGGCAGCGCATCCCGCGTGCATCGACCACGAGCGTCGCCTTCCCCTCAGCTTGGGTCATTCGTCATAGGGATTGCGCGAATTGCGGAAATTGAGCCGCACCGGCACGCCCTGAAACCCCAGTTCCTTGCGCATGCCGTTGACCAGATAGCGCTCATAGCTGCCGGGTAACGAGTCCGTCCGCGTCCCGAACACGACGAAAGTCGGCGGCCGCGTGCGTGCCTGCGTGATATAGCGCAGCTTGATGCGCTTGCCACCGGGAGCTGGCGGCGGATTCGCATCGACCGCGCGTTCGAACCAGCGATTGAGCGCCGATGTCGAGACGCGGTTGGTCCAGATCGCGCGCTGTTCGAACGCGACGCGGACCAGCGTGTCGATCCCCTTGCCCGTCGCGCCCGAGATGGTGAGCACCGGCACGCCCTTGACCTGGCTCAGCCCGTCTTCGAGCGCGGCGCGGACACCGTTGAACAGCGACGACGGCTCTTCGGCGACGTCCCATTTGTTGAGCGCAACGACCAGCGCGCGGCCTTCCTGCAAAACCCGGTCGGCAATATGCAAATCCTGCGATTCCAGCCCCTTGGTCGCGTCGAGCAGCAGCACGACAACCTCGGCAAAATCGACCGCGTGCAGCGCGTCAGCGACCGACATTTTCTCCAGCTTGTCCTGCACCTTGGCGCGCTTGCGCATCCCGGCGGTGTCGAACAGCTGGATCTCGTGAACCTCGCCGTCGTCTTCCCATTGCCAGTCGACGCGGATCGAATCGCGGGTAATACCGGCTTCGGGTCCGGTGATCAGCCGGTCTTCGCCGATCATCCGGTTGATCAGCGTCGATTTGCCCGCGTTCGGACGCCCGACAATCGCCAGCTTCATCGGGCCGAGCGGGGCGTCCTCGTCGTCGGACGCCGAGGCAACTTCCTTTTCGATCTCGTCGAACGGCTCGACGATCGGGCGCAACAGGTCGAACAGGTCGACCATCCCGTCGCCATGCTCGGCGCTGAGCGCGACCGGATTGTCGAAGCCGAGCGAATAGGATTCCATCAGACCGTTTTCGCCCTGCTTGCCCTCGGCCTTGTTCACCACGAGGATGATCGGCGTGTCCTCGCTGCGCAGCCAGCGCGCGATTTCCTCGTCGAGCGGGACAACCCCGGCGCGGCCATCGATCATGAACAGCGCCGCATCGGCCTCGCGCACCGCCTTTTCGGTCTGGACGCGCATCCGTCCGGGCAGGGTCGCGGCATCCTGATCCTCGAAACCCGCGGTATCGACGATCCGGAACTCCAGCCCGAGCAGATTGGCGTCGCCTTCGCGGCGGTCGCGCGTCACCCCGGGCTGGTCGTCGACCAGCGCCAGCCGCTTGCCGACCAGCCGGTTGAACAGCGTCGATTTGCCCACATTCGGGCGGCCAACAATGGCGATCGTCGCGAATCGCGACATGTTAGGGCCAGACCCTGCTCATAACGCCGCCGAGGCAGCGAAATGGCGAAGATATCAGACATAAATGTCCGACAGGCATAGTGTTGCTATGTCCGAGGACATTTATGTTTGAGATCGAAGCCATTTCGCTGTCCCTGGGGGATTTGACCGATTTTGTCCACGGCTGCGTCAACGCGGCTTGGAATATTCCAATATGCCAGCGCCTCGCCTCCTAGCCCTGAACAAAATCGCCTCAAACCTCGGCGGCGTTATGAGCAGGGTCTGGCCCTAAATCCCTGTAGTTGCGCCGGGCCGCCCTGGCCCGGACGCGTGTCAGCGCCAGGCCGTGATCTGCCCGTCGTCTGCCAAAACATACAAAATATTGTTCGCCACCACCGGCGTCTGCGACAGCGACGATTTGAATTCAGTCGAGCCAAGCAGCGAGCCGTCGGTCGGCGAATATTCTGCCATGATCCCCTCGCTGTTGACGGCGATCAGGCGGCCACCCGCCAGAATCGGGCCGCTCCAGCGGATCGGATCCTTTTTCTTCTTTTCAGTTTCGATGCGGAAACGCGAAAGCTGCTGGAGCCAGCGCACCTTGCCCGACGTGCGCGCGACGCACAGCAATTTGCCGTCGTCGGTCATCGCATAGACCCACTCGCCAACCACATAGGGCGTCGAAATTCCGGCGATCGAGATTTCCCACGTGCGCTGGCCGGTCAGCAGTTCATAGCTCGCCATGCGGCCACCCTGGCCCAGCGCAAAGACGCGGCCATTGTCGACGACCGGATCGGCATCGACATCGGTGAGCGTCGATACCGACAGCGCCATCGAGGTGCGCGCCAGCGCGTCTTCCCACAGGTCGCGGCCGTTTTCATAGCGATAAGCCTGAACCTCGCCCGACGAAAAACCGGCGACAATCGTCCCCTGCCCCGCCGCTGGCGATGCCGCGCCGAACACGCTGCCCGCTTCGAGCGACGCCGTCGCTTGCCACAAAACCCCGCCGTTGGCGGCGTTGAGAGCAATGATCTGGTTGTCCTGGGTGATCACATAAACACCGCCAAAGGCAATCGTCGGGGCGCCGCGCAGCGGACCCGCGGGCTTGACCTTCCAGATTACCGATCCGTCGGCGACGTTCAGCGCCGCGACATCGCCCGCACCGCTGGTCGCATAAACGACCGACCCGTCGATCCCGGCGCCGCCGCCGAACAGCGAATCCTTGAAATCCTTACCAGTGCTGCCGATTGCGGTGCGCCACAGCGGCGCGCCCGTGTCGGCGGCGAGCGCGGTCACGACGGCATCGGTGCCGACGGCGAACAGGCGATTGTCGGCAATCACCGGCGACGCGGCGAGGCGCTGCTTATTGGTGCTACCGGCGATATTGCCCTGCCACAGCATGCTGCGCGTTGCGCCCAGCGCCGGGTGGCCCATTGATTTTGCGGCGTTGCCGCCCGACTGCGCCCACGCAGCGTTGACCGCAGGTTCGGGCAGGACGACGGCGATGGCCGCGGTGGCCGGATCGACCTTGATGCTGGCATCGTTCGACAGGATCGACACGCGATCGCCGATCGTCGGCGTCTTCGGGCCGCCGTCGCCTTTGAACACGCCGCAGCCTGCAAGCGACAGCGCGAGCAGCGCTGCGGTCATTCCTAAACGCGTCTTCCGCATATTAATTGGCTTCCTCAACTGGGGCGGCTGCCACTGCTTGCGGCGCGGCATTGCCTTTCTGGTCCTTCGCGGCGCTTTCGGCCGCGCGATCGGTGACGGCATCGACGCCGAGCATGCCCGCCATCTGCACCGAGCGCGATTGCAGCGACTTGGTGACGCCGGGCAGCTTGGCGATGCGGCCATATAGCGCGCCCGCCTGGTCATATTGGCCGAGCTGATAATGGGCGGTGGCCGACAGTTCGGCGGCGCTGGCAAACCAGCTCGACACCGGATCCTTGGCATCGACCAGCGGCTTCATGCGCGCGATCACCGCTTCGGGTTTCAGGCTGTCATATTCGAACGCGGTCTGGCGGATCAGCGCCAGATCGCGCAGCGCCTGGTTGAGCTCGGCGTCGGCGGCGACTTTCGCCATCAGCGCGGCGGCAGCTTTCAGGTCGCCCGCCTGCGCCTTGATGTTCGCCTGCTGCATCACCGCGACCGCGCGATAAGCGGGACCGCCCTCGGCAGCGATTTTCTCGAGTTCGGTGGCAGCGGCGCGCGGCTGATTCGTCGACAGCTTCTCGAACGAAGCGATCAACTCTTCAGCCTGCTCGCCGCGCGCGACATCCTGACGATGATTCCAGTATAAATAACTGCCGAACGCCAGCAATGCGGCCAGCACACCGCCGATGATCCAGCGGCCATAGCGCTGCATGATCGTGTCGAGCCGGTCCTTGCGGACGGCTTCGTCGACTTCCTGCAACAGCGCGGCATCGTTGGTCGGGCTCAGGGCCAATCAAACCTCCATTTAACATTCAGGGCTTTGGGCATAGATCCCGCCGCGGCTTCCTTAGCGACGGCGCAGAAAAAGGCCAAGCGTTTCACTTGGCCCCGATCTTGCCATACGCTCGCGTCAGCCTGCGTAGATCTGATCGACAGTCGGGAATGAACGAGACCTGACCTGCTCGGCATATTCCTTGACCGCGCCTTCGACGACCCCGGCCATGTCCTGATAGCGTTTCACGAACTTCGGAACGCGTTCGAACATGCCCAGCATGTCTTCGGTGACCAGCACCTGGCCGTCGCATTGCGCCGATGCGCCGATGCCGATGGTCGGACAGGCGACCTTGTTCGTGACCTCGATCGCGATCGATTCGAGGACACCCTCGATCACCAGCGAAAAGGCGCCCGCCTGCGCAACCGCCACCGAATCCTCGACGATCGACCGTGCCTCTTCCTCGCTCTTGCCGCGCACCCCATAGCCGCCGAGGATGTTGACCGCCTGCGGCGTCAGCCCGACATGCCCCATCACCGGGATGCCGCGCTGGGTCAGAAACTCGATCGTCGGCGCGAGCGCGCGCCCGCCCTCCAGCTTCACCGCGGCGGCGCCGGTTTCCTTGAGCAAATGCGCGGCGTTGGTGAACGCCTGTTCGGGGCTGGCTTCATAGCTGCCGAACGGCATATCGACGATAACCGCGGCATGATAGCTGCCGCGCACCACCGCGGCGCCGTGCAGCGCCATCATTTCCATCGTCACCCCGACCGTATGCGGCAGCCCGTAAATCACCTGCCCCAGCGAATCGCCGACCAGCAGCATGTCGCAATGCGGGTCGAGCAGCTGCGCCATGCGGACGGTGTAAGCGGTCAGCATCACGATCGGCTCGCCGCCCTTGCGCTGGCGGATGCGCGGCACCGTCAGGCGCTTCATCGGCTGCGGCGTCGGGTTCGCGCGGCTGGTCGAGGTGTCAAAGGTGAGCGTTTTGGGCAGGGTGGACATGGGGCGGTGGCTTAGCGGCTAAACCCCGACCGCGAAAGCGCGAAGCATGGCGATGTAATTTCTTCTTGACTTGATGTTCGTTATAATTGACATTGCGTCATATTAAACGAACATCGGAGACTTCGCATATGTCATTTCGGGAAAAGACCCACTGGGCGGCCTTCATCGGCATCTTCGCCGCCTTTGGCTGGTATTTCGTCGCCTATCCCTGGCACATAATCGATACTCCGGCGGGTGTCGGCGCAGTCGCGGGGATGCTGGTGCCGGTCACCATCATCATCATCGCAGCGATGGCGGCAACCGCGGCGTTCTTTGCCATCCGGGCGCCCAAGGAGGTGTATGTAAAGGAGGACGAGCGCGAACGCGGCATCCACCTGCGCGGCACCCATCTCGCTTATTATCCGCTGGTGCTAGGCTGCTGGGCGAATATGATCGCCATATTCTATCGCTTCACGCCCGGCGTCTATCTCAACATTCTGATCGCCACCGTCGTGCTGGCCGAACTCGTCCGCGTCGGCGCGCAACTCTACTATTACCGCCGGGGGTATTGACCGGTGGCGCTTCCCTTCACCAACGATATCCGCACGCTGCGCTTTCTCGCCGGGGAAATGACGCAGGGCGATCTTGGCGATCGGGTCGGCGTCACGCGCCAGACGATCGCCGCGATCGAACAGGGCAAATATTCGCCGTCGCTGGAGGTCGCGTTCCGCATCGCGCACGTGTTCGGCAAGCCGCTGGAAGCGGTGTTCCAATGGGAGACCGACACCGATTAAGGACAGCGCGGCCGCGCGGCCCGGCCCGCGCCTCTCCCCGGGGGCGTCGGGCCGGGTTTTTGTTGTTCTGGGGTGGGAAGCGGACATGAACTCCTCTCCCCATGAGGGAGAGGATAGCGCAGCTTGCTCCGTCAGGAGCTAGCGAAGCTTGGTGAGGGGGTGAGCGCCAGCGGGCCAGAAACCCCTCTCAACTGCGGCTAGGCAGCAAGCTGCCAAGCCTTCGTGTCTTTCCCTCAAGGGGAGAGAGGAATATGCCTTATGTCGGCAATTGGTCGCTAGCGGGCATTCGGCCAGCAGTCTGGAGCTCAGCGTCGTACCGCCCCCACTGCCTCGCGCGGGTTATCACTGAACAGTCCGTCGATGCCGGTAGCCAGATAAGCCGCGATCTCGGCGCCCAGGTCGCCATGTCCCGCCGGGTTGACCCCGCTCTTGTCACCCAGCGGCAGGAAATAATTCTCGCGGCGGAACGTCCATGGATGGACTTTCAGCCCCGCAGCATGCGCGTCGCGCACCAGGCTGGTCGGTTCGGCCAGCGACCCCAGCGCGCCGCGCGGGATCACCATCGCCTTGTTCGGGCCGATCCCGTCGGCATAGGATGCAATGGTTTTCAGTCCCGCGGGTGACGCCATGGCGGCATAGCCGGTTTCGGGCGTATCGGGCGGACCGCCCTCGGCGTCCATCAACTGGATCAGCGGCAGGTCGCTTTTGGCGCGCAGGTCGATCAGGTTCCGGACCTCGAAGCTCTGGATATAGACCGGCGCCTTGCGGCCGCGATAGCCGAAGCGGTCGAGCAGCGCGAGCAGCGGCGCCTCGTGCGGCAGGCCGATCGACGTAAAATAACTGGGGTGCTTGGTCTCGGGATAGACGCCGACCGGCTTATCGCGGCCCGCGTTCACCTCTGCCAGCAGCGTCAGGATTTCCTCGAACGTCGGAATATCGAATTGGCCGTCATAGTTGGTCGAGCGCAGCTTCGGCAGCCGCTCGCGGGCGCGCAGCGTCTTCAATTCGGCGAGCGTAAAATCTTCGGTGAACCAGCCGGTCACCTTGCTGCCGTCAATCGTCTTGGTCGTTTTGCGATCGGCGAATTCGGGGCGATCGGCGACGTCGGTGGTCTCCGAAATCTCATTCTCATGCCGCGCCACCAGCACGCCGTCTTTGGTCAGCACCAGGTCGGGCTCGATAAAGTCGGCGCCCTGCTGGATTGCGAGCCGGTAGGCGGCGATCGTATGCTCGGGTCGCTCGCCCGACGCGCCGCGATGCGCGATGACGATCGGCGGCTGGCCGTCGAGGGTCGATTGCGCGGTCACCGGATCAGCCGAGCAACCGGCGAGCAGCGTCAGGGCCAGCAAGGCCAGCGTCCACCGGGTCATGCCGCAAAACGCGCCTGCCAGTCGGCCGCCGAAAAGCCGACGCTGATCTCGTCTGCGGCTTCAACCACGGGGCGGCGGATCATTGCGGGTTGATCGAGCATCAAGGCCTTGGCCGATGCGGCGTCGAGCCCGTCCTTCTGCGCCTCGGGCAGTTTGCGAAAGGTCGTTCCCGCCTTGTTGAGCAGCTTTTCCCAACCCAATGCGTCGATCCAGCTTTGCAGCCGCGCTGCGTCGAGCCCGTCCTTGCGGACGTCGTGAAAGCGGTACGCAACGCCCTGCTCGTCAAGCCAGCGCCGCGCCTTTTTCACCGTGTCGCAATTCGAAATGCCGTAGAGAATCATCGTCATGGCCCGGTGATTAGCAGGTGGCGATGACAAGTTCGAGGCGTCGTGGCCGCGATGCGGTTCACACGATTGGCGCCCGGTCGGCCAGCCGCGTGTTCGCGCTCGCCAGCTTGCCGCGCAGCGCCCGGGCGAAGCCTTCGTGCAGCGTGCTCGCGATCGCGGGGTTGGCGGCCAGATAGGCCCGCAGTGCCGCCGCCGGAACAAACCACAGCCGCGCATTGCTGCCGAGCAGCACGGTGCCGGTCGCATGGGTGCCATCGAGCACCGTCGCTTCACCGATCAGCGCGCCATCGGACAATTTTCCGACCTCGGCGCCGTCGCGCTGGATCGCCGCCTGCCCTTCCGCGAGGTAAAATAAACTCGGCGCCGCCTGATTCTCACGGATCAATATCTCGCCGCGCTTCGCCGAAATCCAGTGGCCCTGATCGATCAGTCCGCGCGCCGCAATCGGGTTGAGCGCACTGAAATGCTCACGCCGCAGCGCTTCTTCTTCCGCCGAAAAGCGGACCTGTCGTTCGCGCAGCCACAATCGCGCCAGGATGCCAAGGTTGACGACCAGGATCGCCAGCACCAGCATCCCGTAACCGACATCGGGTTCGCGGAACAAAACCAGCGGCACCGCGACCAGCGCCGCCGCGGCGAGTCCGATCCGGACATAGTCGATACGCACGACAAAGCTGGTCGCCAGCAGCAACAGCAATGCCCCATATACAAACCATGCGGACTCGAAATTCGCCATAGCCAGTCGCTTTGCGTGGAGACCCGGTATCGGGTCGTTGCATGTATAACGTCGCCGATAGCCAGATGCCTTGGATGCGCCGGTTGCATTCCAAAACCACGAAACAAACTATCAGTTTTTGGTCCCCAAGAAAAGCATAGGTGCGCAAATGTCACGATAATGCTAATTTTCGCGTTTGCAGGAAGGGCGCGCATTGCGTCCAGCCGACATTCGCGCCATGGCGGCGCCCGGTTCGAACACAAGAAGACACAGGCAGATGACGAAGAATTGGCAACCGCATAGCTGGCGCTCGCACGAGGCCCGCCAGCTGCCCACCTATCGCGACGCCGCTGCGCTCGCGGCAGCGGAGCATGAGCTTAGCAATTATCCGCCGCTGGTGTTCGCCGGCGAAGCGCGCGACCTGACCGCCGATCTCGGCCGCGTCGCCGAGGGGAAGGCGTTTCTACTCCAGGGTGGCGATTGCGCCGAAAGCTTTGCCGAATTCCATCCGAACAACATCCGCGACACCTTCCGCGTCCTGCTCCAGATGGCGGTCGTGCTGACCTTTGCGTCGAAAATGCCGGTGGTAAAGCTCGGCCGCATGGCGGGCCAGTTCGCCAAGCCGCGCTCGGCCGATATGGAGGACATCGATGGCGTGTCGCTGCCGAGCTACCGCGGCGACATCATCAACGACATCGCGTTCGAGGAAGCGGGGCGCGAGCCCGACCCGCAGCGCATGGTCAAGGCGTATAACCAGTCGGCGGCAACGCTGAACCTGCTGCGCGCCTTCGCCAACGGCGGCTACGCCAATCTGCATCAGGTCAACGCCTGGACGCACGACTTCATGGACCGCAGCCCGTGGGCCAAGAAATATCAGGAAACCGCCGCCCGCATCTCCGAAGCGCTCGCCTTCATGGAAGCGTGCGGCGTGACGCCGGAGACGGTGCCGCAGATCAAGGGCACCAGCTTCTACACCAGCCACGAGGCGCTGCTGCTCCCTTATGAGCAGGCGCTCACCCGTCAGGACAGCCTGACCGGCGGCTGGTACGACACCTCGGGCCATTTCCTGTGGGTCGGCGACCGCACGCGCTTCGAAGGGTCGGCGCATATCGAATATCTGCGCGGTATCGGCAATCCGGTCGGCATGAAGTGCGGGCCGAGTCTGGAGCCCGAGGTGCTGCTGCGCCTGCTCGACACGCTCAACCCGAACCATGTATCGGGGCGGATGACGCTGATCACCCGCTACGGCCACGACAAGATCGAAGCGCATCTGCCGAAGCTTGTGCGCGCAGTGAAGGAATCGGGGCATCCCGTCGTCTGGTCATGCGACCCGATGCACGGCAATGTCATCAAGACCAACAACGGTTACAAGACGCGCCCGTTCGAGCGCATTCTGGCCGAAGTGCGCGGCTTCTTCGCCGTCCACCGCGCCGAGGGCACGCACGGCGGCGGCATCCATATCGAGATGACCGGCCAGAATGTCACCGAATGCACCGGCGGCGCGATGGACGTGACGCAGATGGATCTGGCCGATCGTTATCACACGCATTGCGATCCGCGGTTGAACGCCGGGCAGTCGCTGGAGCTGGCGTTCCTGCTGGCCGAAATGCTCAATCAGGAAATGACCGAGCGGGCGAAGCAGGCGGCTTAGCTCTCACCGTCGCCCCCGCGATCCCGGGGGCGACGGCGCAGTTACTTCCCCGGCCACGCCTTCACATCGGCAAAGGCCCGGCCCAACGCCACATGCAGATCGGCGTCCTCCGCCGCGCCGCCGAGCGGGATCTTGTCGCTGAAATAATCGTTCGGGCCGTGATAGTCGCTGCTCAAAAAGGCTTCCAGCAGCGGCATGTCCGAAAAACTGCCGCCAACCATCAGCGACGTCACGCCCTTGGCGCCCAATGCCCAGCCATCCTGCCGCTGGATGAAGGCATCGGCCTCACCATCCTCATCGAGCTTGCGGCCAAGCTTGGTCGCCGCGGCGCGCACCACCGCATCATAGGCGGGCTTGCCGCGGCCGATCGTTGCGACGGGCGTACCGCGCGGTGAAATCGCGATGGTGTCGACGTTGAGCGCGACGGTGATGTCGGTCAGCGGCACCACCGGATAATCGGCAAAATAGCGCGCGCCGAGCAG
This sequence comes from Alphaproteobacteria bacterium, assembly GCA_018823905.1. Taxonomy (GTDB): domain Bacteria; phylum Pseudomonadota; class Alphaproteobacteria; order Sphingomonadales; family Sphingomonadaceae; genus Sphingopyxis. Next base: position 27,282 of record JAHJHL010000197.1, on the reverse strand, counting down.
ACCCTTTTCTTCCGCCGTCGTCGCGAGGAAATAAATGTCGCGGTCGGGGCGCTGACCCGACGCCAGCCGTTTGGCAACCTCGATCAGCACCGCGATGCCGCTCGCGTTGTCGACCGCGCCATTGCAAATGCGATCCGCCTCACCGTCCTTGCCGCAAATGCCGAGATGATCCCAATGACCGAGGAAGAGCACCGCCTTGCCATCGGGCTTGGCGCCGGACAGCTTGGCGATGACATTGTTGCTGATGAAGGGCCGGATCGCCGATTGGGTGGTCAGATCGGCGGTCACCGGCAGTACGATGCCGCGGTAGTCGGGCGACTTTGCCGCCTCACGCACCGCGCCGCCATCCTGCCCCGCCTTTTTGAGCAGCGCATCGGCGGCTTCAAGCGACAGGAAGCCGCTCACCGGCGCGCCCGGCGTGGCACTCGCCAGCCGTACCGCGGTGCTACCCGCACTGTCGCGCAGTTGCGCCCATGGCACCGCATCGGTCGCAATCACCAGCACCGCAGCGGCGCCCGCGTCGGCGAGAAGCTGGCGCCGCTCGCGATAGCGCGGCAGCTTGTCGCCGAACGGCGCATTGTCGAACAGCATGATCGCCAGCTTGCCGGTGACGTCGGCATTGACCTTGCCCGCGCCATCGACGCCGTAACCGACAAAGACCGCTGGAACGTCGGTCAGCGCGGCCGATGCCTCACGCCCGGTCAGGATGACGCCGTCATCCTCGATCGGGAAATCGCGGCCATGCACCTTGAACTTGGCGGTGCCGCTAACGGCGCGGCTCTCGACGAAAGGGATCGGCTGCAACCACGGGGTGGCGCTGCCCGGTACGGCTTCGAGGCCAGCCTTGGCCCATTCGCCGACGACATAGGCAATGGTGCGATCCTCGCCGTCGGTTCCCGGGGCGCGCCCTTCGAACGCGTCGTCGGCGAGCACTTTGATGTGCGCGGCGAGCTGCGCCTCGGTGACCGGCGGATCAGCCTTGGCGGGCGCGGCAGACGTGGCGACAGGGAGGCTGGCGATGAGGGCGACGGCCGCGATAGCGGTGCGAAAATGAGTGATCTTCATGGGGCGCCGCATGGCATTTCCGTTTCGCTCAGGCAAGGCGCGTTCGTCGAACGACGAACGTCTCCCCTCCCGCTTGCGGGAGGGGCAGCGAGACTTGCGAGCTTGCTCGCTAGTCGCAGCGGGGTGGGCCAATGCGATGTCGCTGCCCACCCCCAACCCCTCCCGCAAGCGGGAGGGGAGCTTTCAGCACCGCGCCAACAGCGCCCGCGCCGCCGCGACGTGCATATCCTCGATCATCCGCCCATCGTGCCGCTGAGCCCCACCGGTGGCCGCCGCGACCAACGCCTCTGCAGCGGCGACCTCGCGCGCCGATGGGGCAAAGGCGGCGTTGCACGGATCAACCTGCGACGGGTGGATCAGCGACTTGCCATCGAAACCGAGCCGCCGTCCCTCGGCGGCTTCGGCAGCAAAGCCAGCGGCGTCGTCAATCGCATTATAGACACCGTCGAAACCCCACACCCCTGCGGCGCGCGCCGCGAGCACGATCGCCTGGATCGCGTGACTCATCGCGCCACGATCCATGCCGTCCGGCAGCTTCAATTCATGCGCCAGATCGTTGAGCCCAGCGATCAGTCCGGCGACGGCCGGATCAGCGCCGATGTCGCGCGCGGCATAGATCGCCGTGGGCGTTTCAATCATCGCCAGCACCGGCAGCCCCAGTCCGCGCACCGGCCCCAGATCGGCGGGCGCATCGACCTTGGGCAGCACCACCGCATCGAGCGTCAGATCGGCGAGCGCATCAATGTCTGCCGCCTGCTCCGCCGTCCCGGTCGCATTGACCCGCACCGCGACGCGCTTGCCCGGAAAGCCCGCCCTCACCGCGGCGCGCGTCGCGGCGCGCGCTTCGCCCTTGCGGTCGGCGGGGACCGCGTCCTCCAGGTCGATGATCAGCATGTCAGCGGCAAGGCCCGACGCCTTTTCGAGCGCACGGGCATTGGAACCGGGAACATAGAGCAAAGAGCGGGGCGCGAAGATGTCTTGGGTCATGCGCTTTTGTCTGGCGCAAGGCGGCCATTCTCGCAATAAAGGAGTGAGGCCTTACGGTCAGGTTCGCAGAGGGGATTTTCGATGGACTATTGGTTTCCGATCGCAATGGTCGTGCTGGCGGCGGTGTTCCTGCTGTGGGCGCTGACCCCGGTTCGTCAGGGTTTCAGCTACACCATCGAACGCTTCGGTCGCTACACGCACACCGCGCAGCCGGGGCTGAACTTCATCATGCCGATCTTCGATCGCGTCGGCCGCAAGGTCAATATGATGGAGCAGGTGCTCGATATTCCCGGCCAGGAAATCATCACCAAGGACAATGCGATGGTCGCGGTCGACGGCGTCGTGTTCTTCCAGGTGCTCGACGCCGCCAAGGCTGCGTATGAAGTCAGCGACCTGTATCTGGCGATCATGAACCTGACGACGACGAACCTGCGCACCGTGATGGGATCGATGGACCTCGACGAGACGCTGTCGAAGCGCGACCATATCAACGCCCGCCTGCTGGTCGTCGTTGATGAGGCCACGACGCCATGGGGGGTCAAGATCACCCGCGTCGAGATCAAGGACATCCGTCCCCCCGCCGACATTTCGAACGCGATGGCGCGCCAGATGAAGGCCGAGCGCGAAAAGCGCGCCAACATCCTGGAAGCCGAAGGCATGCGGGCGTCGGAAATCCTGCGCGCCGAGGGTGAAAAGCAGGGCCAGATCCTGCAGGCCGAAGGCCGCCGCGAAGCCGCCTTCCGCGACGCCGAAGCCCGCGAACGCGAAGCCGAGGCGGAAGCCAAGGCGACGCAGATGGTGTCCGACGCGATCGCCGGCGGCAACGCGCAGGCGATCAACTATTTCATCGCGCAAAAATATGTCGAGGCGGTGAGCCAGTTCGCGACCAGCCCGAACAGCAAGACGATCCTGTTCCCGGTCGAGGCGACGCAGTTGATCGGTACGCTCGGCGGTATCGGCGAGCTTGCCAAGGATGCCTTCGAACGCGGCCCCACGCCGCCGATAACGCCAGGAGTGCGCTGACATGACCGAATGGCTGAACGGCATGGCGCCGCATTGGGCATGGCTCACCGTCGGCGTGCTGCTGTGCGCCGCCGAAATCATCGCGCCGGGGTTCTTCCTCGTCTGGCTGGGCGTCGCCGCGATTGCGACCGGCGTCCTCGCCTTTCTGCTGCCGATCGGCGTCCCGATGCAGCTCGGCGTCTTTGCCGTGCTCGCCTTCATCGCGCTCTACAGCGCGCGCCGCTGGCTCAAGAACAACCCCATCGTGTCGACCGACCCGCTGCTCAACCAGCGCGGCGGACGGCTGGTCGGCGAAGTGCTGACGCTGGTGACTGCGATCGAAAACGGCCGCGGGCGGGCCAAGGTCGGCGACGGCGAATGGCCGGTGCGCGGGCCGGATGCTGCCGAGGGGACCAAGGTCCGCGTCGTCAGCGCCGATGGCGGGGTGCTGGTCGTCGAGGCGGCTTGATAAAGCCGATCCTCCCCACTTGTGGGGAGGTGGCAGCGGCGTAGCCGCTGACGGAGGGGGGTCGCGTCCTTCAACCGCCGCTCGATGCCGATAGCCCCCTCCACCGCTTCGCGGTCCCCCTCCCCGTTCCGGGGAGGATCTTATCCGCCCTTTGGGCGCCCATAAATCCCGACCACATGCCCCAGCGCATCGCTTTCGCCGATCCGCCGAAAGCCCAGCTTCGCCGCAACTCGTTCCGACGCGTCATGCCCCGGATCGATGATGCAGCGCACCTCGGCCGCATCCAGATTCGCATCGGCCCAGCTCAGCGCCGCCGTCATCGCCTCGGTTGCAAACCCCGCGCCCCAATGGTCGGCGTCGAACGCCCAGCCTGCTTCGGGCAATCCTTCCAGTTCAGCTATGCCGCGGCCGAAATAACTCAAGCCCCCCATTCCGACGAGCGCGTCGCTCGCCTTGTCGGCGAACACCCAATAGCCGAACCCCATCACCGGCCACAGCCCCGCAGAGCTCAGGAATTTGCCCCAGCTGACGTCGGGCGCGCGCGGTTCGCCGCCGATGAAGCGCGTCACGCGGGCGTCGGCCCACATCGCGATATGGGTGTCCTTGTCGGACAGGCGCCCGGGGCGCAGGCGCAGGCGATCGGTCTCGATGACAGGGGCGATGCTGAACATGCGCGCCGGTGTGCCGAAGCGCGTGAAGCGGGTCAATCGGGGATCAGATAATGGTCGAACAGGTCGTGCAGCACCGCCTTGCCATCGACCTGCTGCTTGGCGCGCATCACCGCGAGGCTATCGACGCGGGTAAGCACGTCGACGTGCTTCAGCACGACCTGATAATACGGCCGATTGGTGAAATCGTGAAACAGCAGGATGCAGTCGGGTTTGCAGTGAATGATCGCCTGCAACAAACACGCGACGCGAAAGCGCCCATCGATCAGCACCGCATCGGGGCTTCCCCCCATGCCGCGCCAGATTTGGCTGTGATAGCGCGGCCAGTCGCGCAGGCGGCTTTCGTCGGCCGGATAGCCCCATTCGCCGACCGGGCCGATGTCGATGTGGACCGGTGTAAATTCGACCGCTTCGTCCGCAATGTCGGCCTGAACTTTCGCCAACCACGCCGGATCGCTGTCGATGCTGACAATCCGCCGCACCTGCCGCGCCGCGACCAGCGTGCTGCCGCCGCAGCCGAATTCGAGCAGCGACGATAAACCCGCCAGTTGCAGTTCGAATTGCGTGACCTCCGCAGCGGTCATTTGTGGTTGCATGGTCCCCTCCACCCGCAAGGGGATATGGGACGCGATGCGCGGCGTCTAGTCTGCCCCGATCCGGCTTTCGGATCAGATGCTACCACCCGTCTAACCATCGCCCCCCGCGAAGGCGGGGGCCGCCAGCGTCCTGCTACTGCACCGATGTGTGACCCGACAGCGCCCCCGCCTTCGCGGGGGCGACGATTCAGGCAATCAGGCGGCGACTGGGATTTGTTCCGGCCCCGACGCCTGCGCGGGCATCACCGCATCGGCATAGTCGCTCGCGTACAGCTTGATCAGCGCGCGGTCGTCGTGGTTCCACGGGTGAAAACCGGGCAGGAAATAGCTGAGCCACGGCAGGAAGCTCTTGCGCAGCACCCCCGGCGACCCGAGCAGATACCACCAGATGCGCGCCGTGACGCGCCAGCCGGTCAGCCCGTCCTGCTTGAGCAGATTCTTCATGCCCTTGATCCGCTTCGGCCAGAAACGGCTGGTGACGAGCAGCATCATGATCGACTTGGCGCGCCAGCGCTTGAACCGGCTCCAGTCCTTCGTCGCGTGCAGCCAGGTGTCGTAAGCGACGCCCTTATGCTCGATCTCTTCGATCGCGTGCCATTTCCACAGCGCGGCCCATTCGGGCTCAGCACCCGCGTACATGCTCTCGTCGCGCAGCATCACCGATGCCATCATCGCGGTATAATGTTCGAGCGCGATCGTCGCCATCAGGTTGACGATCTGTGGGCGCTGCTTGATCAGGTCGAGCACCTGGTTGACGTCGGCCTCAAGCTCGGAAAGGTCGTAACCCGCCTCCGCCGCCTTCTTGTTGAACACGACATGCTCGCGGCTGTGGATCACTTCCTGCTGCGTAAAGGCCCGGATCTCGCGCGCCAGCTTGTCGGGCACACCCTCGCGGTGCGCCTTTACCGCCTCGATGAACATCGCCTCGCCGCGCGGGAACGTCACCGACAACGCGGTGTGGAATGCCGACGCTATAGGATCGCCGTTCAGCCACCAGCGGCCCTGCTGGTCGTCGCGGCCAAAGCGCATGTCGCGCGGGGTGATCGACAGGTCGGCGGGGGTCGGGGAGAGGGAAAGGCTGGACATATGGTTCATACCGTCGAAAAGGGGCGATGGGGAAATATCTAGGGTTTACTTACAAGCATGTCAATAGTGAAGAAGCGCCTGAGTCCTGAGGAGAGCCGGTTCGTCGCCCTTCAAGCCGCGCGCGAAATATTGATCGAAACCGGGCCGGCAGCGGTGACGCTGAAGGCGGTCGCGGGCCGCATCGACCGCACCCACGCCAATCTGCTCCACCATTTCGGCAGCGCCGCGGGGCTGCAAAAAGCACTCGCCGCCTATCTCGCCGAAACCGTGTGCGCGACGATCGGCGAAAAGATGGCCGAATCGCCTCCCGGCGAGCGCAATGTGCGCGAAATTGTCGACCTGGCGTTTGACGCGTTTGACAGCGGCGGCGCGGGCGCGCTCGCAACCTGGATGGCGGCGACGGGCAATGAGGACGCGCTCGACCCGATCGTCGAGGCGATCCACAAGCTGATCGACGGCATGGCCCCCGACGCGCACGAAAAGCGCCTGATGCACGAGGACACGCTCGCGCTGGTGCTGATGGCGCTCGGCGATGCGCAGCTCGGCGGCGCGATGGCCGAAGCGCTCGGCCTGCCGCGCGACACCGCACGCGCGCTGGCGTGCGAACTGATCACCGGCCGCATCGCAAATTTCTGGGCGGCGCAAAACCCCAAATAAAAACGACGGCCCCGAATGATCGGGACCGCCGTTTCCATGCTTCTCCGGGAGGGCGGGAGAAGGTCTTAGCTGGCGTTCAGCTGATGCTTGAGCGCCGACATCTGGTCATGACCGTCGCGGACCGAAGCAAAGCTGCTCTGGATCAGCTGCTGCACGGCCGGATCAAGATCGCCGTCTTTCAGCGCGCTTTCGAACTTCGCCTTGATATGATCCTCGCCGCGCTCGACTTCGGCAACGACCGCCGAATCGTCACGATCACCGGTCAGCGCGTCGCGCAGGCCCAGAAACGCGCGGTGCGCCGATGCCAGCACGGTGCCGTCGTCTTCGGGATTACCGCCCAGCTCGCGCACCTTCGCCTGAAACGCGGCGACGATCGTCTGGCGCTCGTTGGCGCGGTTCAGAAACATTTCACGAAACTGTGCCGCATTGGCTTCTTCGGCGGCCTTGCGATAGCCATCGACGCTGTCGAGCGTCGTTGCGATCAGCGAATTGAGCGTGCTGACATTCTTGTTGTCAAACATTTGAAATCCTTTCGGGAAAATTCCGGGGCAAGCATCATGCGATGCCTTACCCACCCAACGAGCGCCGACCCGCAAAGTTGCGTCGGTCTGGCGCTCCGCAGGCGCTTTTCATCGAAAGCCGGATCGACGCATCACAAAACTGGCCATTTCGGCGCGCTGCGACTAAGGGGAGCGCAACCCAACCCCATAGTTCGTGCCGAGCGACGTTGCCCAAGGTGACGCCGCCACATGAACAAGGACCATCGCCGACACCGCTTCATGCGACGCGAACGCGATGTTTTCCGCTCCAAAGGCTTCCCATGCATTTCCTCGACCAAGCCAAAATCTACATCAAGTCCGGTGACGGCGGCCCCGGCGCCGTCAGTTTCCGGCGCGAAAAATATGTCGAATATGGCGGCCCCGACGGCGGCAACGGCGGCAAGGGCGGCGACATCATCTTCGAGGCCGTCGCCGGGCTCAACACGCTGATCGACTTTCGCTACACCCAGCATTTCAAGGCGAAGCGCGGCACCCCTGGCGCCGGGCGCGACCGCACCGGCGCGGGCGGCCCCGATTTGGTCATCCAGGTACCGATCGGTACCCAGGTTCTCGACGACGACGAGGACCGCAGCTTGCTCGCCGACCTGACCAAGGAGGGCGAAACGCTCGTCTTCCTGCGCGGCGGCGACGGCGGACGCGGCAACGCATCGTACAAGACCAGCACCAACCGCGCCCCGCGCCAGCATGGTCCCGGTTGGCCGGGCGAGGAAAAATGGGTGTGGCTGCGACTCAAGCTGCTCGCCGACGCGGGGCTCGTCGGACTGCCCAACGCGGGCAAATCGACCTTCATCAACGGCGTCACCAACGCGCAGGCCAAGGTCGGCGCCTATGCCTTTACCACGTTGCGCCCGCAACTCGGCGTGGTCAGCCACAAGGGCAATGAGTTTGTCGTCGCCGACATCCCCGGCCTGATCGAAGGCGCCGCCGACGGCGCCGGGGTCGGCGACCGCTTCCTCGGCCATATCGAACGCTGCCGCGTCCTACTCCATCTGGTCGACGCCAATGACGAGGATGTCGCCACCAGCTACCGCATCGTCCGCGACGAGCTCGAAGCCTATGGCGCCGATCTCGTCGACAAGCCGGTGATCGTCGCGCTGAACAAGATCGACACGCTCGACGACGAACTGGTCGCGGCGCTGTCGGCCGAGCTAGCAGAAGCCAGCGGCGCGCCCGTCATGGCGCTGTCCGGCGCCAGCGGCGCGGGTGTGCCGGCGATCCTCGACAAGCTGCTCGAAATCATCGGCCCCGAAAAACGCCCGGTCGTCCGCAACGACGACGGCGAAGAAACGACCGACTGGTCGCCAGTCTAGAGTCAGAAGCTTAGGAACTTAAACGGGGCGCGCGCCTTGTAGCATAAACAACAAGGAATTCCGGATGTTCTCTCCCCGTCGTGCGATCAAGTTTCTGCTCTGCGCCTCGCCCATTCTCGGCATCGCTGCCCTTCCCGCCCATGCGCAGGACACCGCCAGCGGCGCCGAAAAGCGCACCCGCGTCATCCTGGGGCCGCAGCTGTCGCCGTCATGGCCGGGATCGAAAGATCTGTCGTTCGGCCCCTATGTCGATGTCTCGCGCGCTCGGGGCGACGCACCCTTTGCATTCGAGGCGCCCGACGAAAGCTTCGGATCACCCCTGATCCGCAGCGGCAATTTCGCCTTCGGCCCGGCGCTGGGCTTTATCGGTAGCCGCACCGCCGCCGACATTGGCGCCGACCTGCCGAAAGTCGGCTTTTCGTTCGAAGTCGGCGGCTTCGCGCAAGTCAACCTGACGCCCGCCGTGCGCGTGCGGGTCGAAGGCCGCAAGGCGGTGAGCGGGCACAAGGGCTGGGCGGGCGAAATCAGCGCCGACTATGTTGCGCGACATGGCGACGACTGGCTGTTTTCGGTCGGCCCCCGCGTCACGCTGGGCGACGCTAAATACAAGACCGCCTATTTCGGCGTCACCCCGGCTGCATCCGCCACCTCGGGTCTTCCCGCGTACGACGTCGATGGCGGCATCCAGTCGGTCGGCGTCGCCGCGGGTTATCTTCGCCAGCTCAGCCGCCGCTGGGGCGTCGCGGTCTACGGCCGCTACGACCGCCTGGTCGGCGACGCCGCCGACTCCCCCATCACGCGCCAACTCGGCAGCCGCAGCCAGCCGTCGGTCGGCGTGGCGCTTAGCTACACGTTCGGCGGCGGGCGCTGACGTAATAGCATTGGCGCGGGCGGCGCCGCGCGCTATCGGCGGCAGCATGTTGTTCCCGCCCGCCACCTGTGCGCGTCTGATCGTCAAGATCGGGTCGGCGCTGCTCGTCGATCCCGACGGCGCGGTGCGGCGTGACTGGCTGGCGGGCATCGCCGCCGACATTGCTGAACGGACGCGAAGCGGGCAGCAGGTCGCGGTCGTGTCGTCGGGCGCCATCGCGCTCGGCGCGCGGCGCTTGGGACTGGCGAAGGGCGGGCGCGGGACGCTGGAGGACGCGCAGGCAGCCGCCGCTACGGGACAGATCGCGCTGTCGCAGGTGTGGGCCGAGGTGCTGGCGGCCGAAGAACTGACCGCGGCGCAGATATTGGTGACGCTCGACGATCTGGAAGACCGGCGGCGTTATCTGAATGCCGCGGCGACGCTGGACCGGCTGCTCAGCCTGGGGGTGGTGCCGATCATCAACGAAAATGACAGCGTCGCGACCGAGGAAATCCGCTTTGGCGACAACGACCGGCTGGCGGCGCGCGTCGCGCAGGCGGCGGGCGCGGGCGGTGTCGTGCTGCTGTCCGACATCGACGGACTTTACGACAAGAACCCGGCGCTGCCCGGCGCGAACCATATCGCGCGGATCGAGCGCATCGACGCGGCTATCGAGGCGATGGCCGATACCGGATCGGCGTCGGGCATGGGATCGGGCGGCATGGTGTCGAAGATTGCCGCCGCGCGCATCGCCAACGCCGCGGGCGCGCATCTGGCGATCGCATCGGGACGCATCGACCGGCCGCTGTCGACCGCAGCGCGGCACAGCCTGTTCGTCGCCGAAAAGGGCGCGAGCGCGCGCAAGGCGTGGCTTGCGGGTGGACTGACCGCAAAGGGCCGGCTGACGATCGACGCCGGGGCGGCGCGCGCGCTGCGCGGTGGCGCCAGCCTGCTCGCTGCGGGGGTCCAGACCGCATCGGGCAGCTTCGCGCGCGGCGACGTCCTCGATATCGTCGGTCCCGACGGTGTCGTCATGGCGCGCGGGCTCTCCGAATATCCCGCAAGCGATGCCGCAACGATCGTCGGCCTCGGCCGCGACGCGCAGGAAGCGGCGCTCGGCTACGCACCGCGCAGCGCGATGGTCCACCGCGACCATATGGTGCTGCTGTGACCCAGCCCGTTCTGGCGATGACCGGCGCGACGGGCTTCGTCGGCGGCACGACGCTGCGGCTGGCGATAGACGCGGGTTGGCATGTCCGCGCCCTCACCCGCCGTCCGCAGCCCGAACGCGAAGGCGTAACCTGGATCGCGGGCGCGCTCGACCAGCCCGACAGCCTTGCCGAAATGGCCGCGGGCAGCGATGTCGTGATGCACATCGCCGGGGTGGTCAACGTCCCGACCCGCGCTGCGTTCGAGGCGGGCAATGCCACCGCGACCGGCCATGTCATCGACGCCGCGCGCGGCGCAGGCGTGGCCCGCTTCATCCACGTCTCATCGCTCGCGGCGCGCGAGCCCGGCCTCTCCGACTATGGCGGGTCAAAGGAACGCGCCGAAATCATCGTGCGGGACAGCGACCTCGACTGGACGATCGTTCGGCCGCCCGCGGTGTTCGGCCCCGGCGATACCGAAATGCTAGATCTGTTCCGCATGGCGCGGCGCGGCATCGCGCTGTTGCCGCCCACGGGGCGCATGTCGGCAATCTATGTCGATGATCTGGCGCGGTTGCTCGTCGCGCTCGCCGCCGATCGCGACACCAGTGTCGGGGCGATCTACGAACCCGACGATGGTCGCGCGGACGGTTGGTCGCACCGCAGCTTTGCCCGCGCGATCGGGCGCGCGGTGGGACGCAGCCATGTCGCGACGCTGGCGATCCCACGGTCGGTGCTCAAGGCGGGCGGCCGGATCGACAAACTGGTCCGTCGCAGCCGCGCCAAGCTGACCCCCGACCGCGCGCGCTATATCGCGCACCCGGACTGGGTTGCGACTGCAGGCGCGCACCCGCCTGCCGATCTATGGCGCCCAGAGCGCGACACCGACGACGCGCTCGCCGAAACCGTGCGCTGGTACCGCCGCGAAGGCTGGCTCTAACCCTGTTTCCGTTCGTGTCGAGCGAAGTCGAGACACCGCGAAGGCGCGCACAGCCGATGGGCATCTCGACTTCGCTCGATGCGAACGGGGATCTGGGAATGTGGTCGTCCATAGGGCTGGGTGACCCGCCGGTCGAAGCGTGCATTGCCAAGGGCGAGCCGCGTCCCTAGGTTTGCACACATGACCGAAACCACCGCCACCACCCCGAACGATCCCGCCGGCCCTTGGGCAATCCCCGTGCGCCGCCCGCTGCCCGGCGACGACAAGCCAAGGTCGCGGACCAGTTTCCCGCGCAAGGTGTGGAACCTGCTCGTCGGGGTCAAGGACGCGCTCGCGCTGATCTTCCTGCTGCTGTTCTTCGTGTTGCTGTTCGGCCTGCTCGCCGGACGCCCCAATGCCGGACTGCCGGTCAGCGAGGGCGCGCTGCTGATCGAACTCGACGGCATCGTCAGCGAGCAACCCGCCGAAGTCGATACACTCACCGCGCTGTCGGGCAACGACCAGCTCAAGGAAATCCGCGTCCGCGATGTCGTTCATTCGCTCGAAACCGCCGCGAATGACAAGCGCATCACCTCGGTCGTGCTCGACCTTGATCGGTTCCTCGGCGGCGGCCAGGTTTCGCTCGCCGAAATCGGCAGCGCGATCGACAAGGTTCGCGCCAAGAAAAAGCCCGTGCTGGCCTTTGCCACCGCCTACACCACCGACAGCTACCAGATCGCCTCGCACGCCAGCGAAGTGTGGGCGGACAGCGTCGGCGGCGTGGCCATTGCCGGTCCCGGTGGATCGCGCCTTTATTACAAAGGCTTGATGGACCGCCTCGGCATCACCGCGAACATCTATCGCGTCGGCACTTTCAAAAGCGCGGTCGAACCGTTCCTGCGCGGCGACCAGTCGCCCGAAGCGAAAGAGGCCAATCTCGCCTATGCCAGCGTGCTGTGGGACAATTGGCTGACCGACGTCAAAAAAGCGCGTCCGGCGGCCAAGGTCGACGCCTATATCGCCGACACCGCGGCCGCGGTGCGCGCGGCGGGCAATGATATGTCGAAGGCATCGCTCGACGCGGGGCTGATCGACAAAGTTGGCAGCCGCATGGCGTTCAACACCCGCGTCGCCGAAATCAGCGGCGCCTATGACGACAGCAAGCCGTGGGAATATAATGCGATCCCGCTCGAAAACTGGGTCGCCGCCAACCCGCCCGAACTGAAGGGCAGCGCGATTGCGGTCGTCCCGGTCGTCGGCGAGATCGTCGATGGCGAGGCGCCCACGGGTATCGCGGGTGGCACCACCGTCGCACAGCATATCCTCGACGCCGCGTCCGACAGCAGCACCAAGGCCATTGTCTTGCGCGTCGATTCACCCGGTGGGTCGGTGCTGGCGTCCGAAGAAATCCGTCAGGCTTTGCTCGCGGCCAAAGCCAAGAAACTGCCGATCGTCGTGTCGATGGCCAATGTCGCGGCATCGGGCGGCTATTGGGTTTCGACCCCCGCCGACCGCATTTTTGCCGAGCCCGAGACGATCACCGGCTCGATCGGCGTGTTCGGCATCCTACCCAGCTTCGAACAGGCGCTCGCCAAAATCGGGGTCACCGCCGACGGCATCGCGACAACGCCGCTGTCGGGGCAGCCCGACGTGTTCGGCGGCGTCAATGACGAGTTCAACGCGCTGGCGCAGGCAAGCGTCGAGGACATCTACGCTCGCTTCACCGGGCTGGTCGCGAAAAGCCGCAAGCAGCCAATCGACAAGATTCAAGCGATTGCCGAAGGGCGCGTTTGGGCGGGCGGCACCGCGCGCCAGCTGGGCTTGGTCGATCAGTTCGGCGGCTTGCCCGACGCGCTGGCCGCGGCGGCGAAGCTCGCCAAGGTCGATGGGGATTTCCACGCCAAATATTATGAGGACGAGCCGAGCGAGTTTTCAAAAATGCTCGCCAGCTGGGGCCAGTCCGAGGAAGAAACCGCCGCCGCGCCGCGCGGCTGGTTCGGCATCGCCGCGATGAACCGCCAGCTCACCGAACGGCGGCTGATGCAGGATATGGCGCTGCTGACCCAAACGGGATCGGTGCAGGCCTCGTGCCTCGACTGCCGGGGCTATCTGCCCGCCGTGCCGCGCCCGGGCAAGGCCGAGGCAAAGGGGTTCTTTGCGACGATGGCGCTGCTGCTCAAATAATCCCCTCCCGCTTGCGGGAGGGGAGAAGACTACGCCGCCACCGCAACCCCCTTCGCATGCCCCGCAATTGCATCGGCCAGCGTATCGACCAGCGCCAGCGGCAGGTCATGCCCCATGCCGGGGATCGTCAACAACCGCGCCCCCGCGATGTTATCCGCCGTGTCGCGCCCCGCGGCCAGCGGCACCAGCGGATCATCCTCGCCGTGTACAACCAAAGTCGGCGCGGTGATCGATTTCAGCAGGTCGCGCCGGTCACCATCGGCAACGATCGCCGCCATCTGGCGCGCGACGCCCTGCGGATACCAGCCGCGTTCGAAATCGGCACGGACGCGGCGCTGTAGGCGCTCCTCGGCGGCGGGATAGGCTGGGCTACCGATCACCCGCGCGGCGCGCACAGAATAGGCAATCATATCCTCGGGATCGCCGCTCATCGGGCGGTTCGCCAGCACCTGCATCGCTTCCTTGCGCGCACGGGGCAGGCGGCGGTTGCCCGTGCTCGACATGATCGAGGTCAGCGACAGGGTGCGGTCGGGGTAGCGCGCCGCGATATGCTGCGAAATCATCCCGCCCATCGACGCCCCGACGATATGCGCGCGGGCAATCCCTAGATGGTCGAGCAGCGCGATACCATCGGCGGCCATGTCCGTCAGCGTGTAAGCGGGGCGCACCGGCAAGCCGATCGCCGCTTTCACGAACATCCACTTCAGGTTCGGCACCCCCGCGGCGTCGAAGCGCGTCGACAGGCCGACGTCGCGATTGTCGTAACGGATGGTGCGGAATCCGTGCGCGTTCAGCGCATCGACGAATTCGTCGGGCCACAAGGTCAGCTGCCCGCCCAGCCCCATCACCAGCAGGATCACGGGCGCATCTTTTGGTCCCTTGTCTTCATAGGTAAGCGTGATGCCGTTGGCGGTCGTTTGCGCGATGGTCATGCTGCGGAAATCCTCTGGTCGATTTCCTGCACCATGCCGCAGTTGACGCGAACGTCAAGTAGGGCGCCTATTCCCCTGTTTTGGGATCACGATAGGCGGGCAGCGCCAGCGACCAGCGGATCGCGGCGCCGCGCAGAATGAACCCGGCGACCGCGCCGACCACCGCGGCAACGGGCGTTCCGACACCGAGCCACATGAGCAGCAGGAACAACCCCGACGCGAGCGCCGCCGCGGTGACATAGATTTCAGGGCGCACGATGATCGACGGCACCCCCGCCAAGATGTCGCGGATCGTACCGCCGACGCAGCCGGTGATGACGCCCATCAGCAGCGCCGGGGCGGGCGGCACGCCCCACGCCAGCGCCTTGGCCGTGCCGAACACGGCGTAAGCCGCCAGCCCGACGGCGTCGGCCCATTCGAGCAATTGCCCCTGCCACCAGCGCTCGGGGGTCAGCCACACGATCAATGCGATCGCGATGCACACCGCCGAAATCGCGCCGTCCTGCACCCAGAACACCGGCGCACCGATCAACAGGTCGCGCACACTGCCGCCGCCGACGCCGGTCACCAGCGCAAAGAAGGCAGCGGTGACCAGCGTCTGCCGCAGCCGCACCGCCATCAATGCGCCCGACAGCGCAAACACGGCTATCCCGGCAAGGTCGAGCAAGCGAACGATCAGGCTTTGGTCCATGCCCCAGCCCGCTGCTCAGCCGCCCCGCGGCTGATTGTCGAGAAACTCGATCACCGGGCGGTCGCAAGCGACCGCATGGTCCGAAAGGTCGAACGCCTCCTGCCGCAGCGGGTGTGCGAGCGCTTCGTTCCGGTCGAGAATATGTCCCAGGAAACCGTCACTATACCCGCTTTCAGCGGCATCGACCAACCCGACCTGGTAGCGGTCGCCATCGACCCACAGCCGCATCGCGAAGGCCGTGCGGCGCGAGGCCGCGCCGAGATCCTCGCTCCAGTCGCCGACGCTGGCGATCAGGCTGACCATGTCATGGCCATCAGCAAAATCGGCGTAATAGACGGCAAAGGCATTGCCGCGGCGCGTCACGAAGCGGACCAGATGGGTCGACCGGTTGCCGCAGCAAGCACAGGACGTAAAGACCGGCGCCTCAAACTCGATCTCGTCGTCGACCATGCTGCGCTCCTTTGCGTGGTCAAATGTGGATCGGCTTGCCCGTCACCGCCATCGCCGCTTCCTTGATCGCCTCGCTGTGCGTCGGGTGCGCGTGACAGGTGTAGGCGATGTCTTCGGACGTCGCGCCAAATTCCATCGCCTGTGCGGCCTGCGCGATCATCGTGCCGGCAACGCTCGCGATGCACCACACCCCGAGCACGCGGTCGGTTTTCGCGTCCGCGATGATCTTCACAAAGCCGTCGGGCTCATGGTTGGTCTTGGCGCGGCTGTTGCCCGCCATCGGGAACTTGCCGACCTTGACCTCGCCCTTTTCCTTCGCCTGTTCCTCGGTCAGGCCGACCCCGGCGATTTCGGGCCAGGTGTAAACGACCGACGGGATGACATCATGGTTCACGATGCCCGTCTGGCCCGCGATATTTTCAGCGCAGGCGATGCCCTCGTCTTCCGCCTTGTGCGCGAGCATCGGGCCGGGGATGACATCGCCGATCGCCCAGATGCCGGGAACCTCCGTGCTGAAATCATGGTTGGTTTCAATCTGACCACGCGCGTTGACCACTAGCCCCGCTTTGTCGAGTGCCAGCCCCTCAGTGTTCGGGCGCCGCCCGATCGACACCAGCACGACATCGGCTTCGAGCGTTTCGGCGTCGCCGCCTGCGGCGGGCTCCAGCGTCAGCACCGCCTTCTTTCCCTTGACCACCGCGCCGGTAACCTTGGTCTTCAGCTTGAATTCGATGCCCTGCTTCTTGAAGATGCGGTTCGCATCCTTGCGGACGTCGGCGTCCATGCCGGGCAGGATCTGGTCGAGAAACTCGACGCAGGTGACCTTCGCGCCCAGGCGCCGCCACACGCTGCCAAGCTCAAGCCCGATCACGCCGCCGCCGATCACGACCAGATGATCCGGCACCTTGGCCAGTTCGAGCGCGCCGGTCGAATCGACGATGATCTGCTTGTCATTGTCGACATCGACCCCCGGCAGCGGAGTGACCGACGAGCCGGTGGCGATGATGATGTTCTTGGCGCGATAGGTCTTGCCCGCAACCTCTACGCTGTCCTTGCCGGTGAACGCCGCATAGCCCTTCAGCCAGTCGACCTTATTCTTCTTGAACAAGAATTCGATCCCGCCGGTCAGTCCCTTCACCGCGTCGATGCGCTGCGCGTGCATCGCGGGCAGGTTGAGCTTGGGGGTCACGTCGATCCCCATCTTCGCCATCATGCCATTGGCGGCGGCGTCATAATATTCCGACGCGTGGAGCATCGCCTTTGACGGGATACAGCCGACGTTGAGGCACGTACCGCCCAGCGTCGCGCGCCCATCGGCACACGCAGTCTTGAGCCCCAGCTGCGCAGCGCGGATCGCGGCGACATAACCGCCGGGGCCGGCACCGATGACAAGGACGTCGTAGTCGTAATCAGCCATTTCAAACTCCGTTCGTCATCCCAGCGAAAGCTGGGATCGCTGGCTGCCAAGAGCGGCGCCAGGGGGATAGCGGCCCCAGCTTTCGCTGGGGCGACGGCACTACAAATCGATCAGCAACCGCGTCGGATCCTCGATCGCTTCCTTGATCGTCTTGAGGAAGGTCACCGCTTCCCGCCCGTCGATCAGGCGATGGTCATAGCTGAGCGCCAGATACATCATCGGGCGAATCACGATCTCGCCGTTGCGCACGACCGGGCGATCCTCGATGCGGTGGAGGCCGAGCACCGCCGATTGCGGCGGGTTGATGATCGGGGTCGACATCAGACCGCCGAACACGCCGCCGTTCGAAATGGTGAAAGTACCGCCGGTCATGTCGTCCATGGTCAGCGTGCCATCCTTGGCGCGCTTGCCAAGGTCGGCGATCGCCTTTTCGATTTCGGCAAAGCTCAGCCCGTCGGCGTTACGCACGACCGGCACGACCAGCCCGTTCGGCGCGCTGACCGCGACCGAGACGTCGAGATAGTCGTGATAGACGATTTCGTCGCCATCGATGCGCGCGTTGACCGCCGGAATGTCATGCGCGGCGAGCGCGACCGCCTTGGTGAAAAAGCTCATGAAGCCGAGGCGGACGCCATGCTTCTTTTCGAACGTCTCGCGATATTTTTCGCGCGTCGCCATCACCGCCGACATATCGACGTCGTTGAACGTCGTCAGCATCGCGGCGGTATCTTGCGCCGCTTTGAGGCGCTTGGCGATCGTCTGGCGCATCCGCGTCATCTTGACGCGTTCCTCGCGGCGGCCCGGGGCGCCAGATGCGGCGGGAGCCGCGACGGCAGGCGCCGGTGCGGCCGCGGGTACCTCAGGCGCCGCGTTCGCAGCCGCAAGAACATCTTCCTTGGTCAGGCGTCCATCCTTGCCGGTGCCTTTGATCCGGCTCGGGTCGAGGCCATGTTCGAGCACGAGACGGCGCACCGCGGGCGACAGGGTGGTGACGCCGTCACCGCTGTCCTCAGTTGCGGGCGCCGGAGCGGTCGCGGCGGGAGCCGGAGCGGCTGCTTCGGCTTTTGCAGCGGGAGCAGCCGCGGGCGCGGCGGCCTTGCCATCACCCGCTTCGATCGTCGCAATCGTCGCGCCGACATTGACGGTGTCGCCGACCGCGGCGACCTGCTGGCCCATCACCCCGGCCACCGGCGAAGGAACCTCGACCGCGACCTTGTCGGTCTCGAGGCTGGCGATCGGCTCGTCGAGCGCAACGGCATCGCCCGGCTGTTTCAGCCATTCGCCGATCGTCGCTTCGGTGACACTTTCGCCCAGCGTGGGGACTTTGACTTCGGTGCTCATAGGTGCAGTTCCTTGGGAGGCTTAAGCTCGGATCAAGCTTTGTTTTTGCTTCGGCGGATTTCGGCGCGGACACTCAGCCCCAGCGCATCAGCGACCAGCGCCGCCTGCTCGGTCTGGTGGCGGCTCATCAGGCCCGTTGCGGGCGAGGCCGCGGCGGTGCGGCCTGCGTAGCGCGGCCGCATACCCTTTTTGCCGGCAGCGGTCAGCGCGTCCTCGATGAACGGCTCGACGAAGGACCAGCCGCCATTGTTGCGCGGTTCTTCCTGCGCCCACACCACATCTTCCAGCTTCGGCATGCGCTTCAGCCGCACGCTCAGCGCTTCGCCGGGGAAGGGGTAGAGCTGTTCGATGCGGATCACCGTCGTGTCGGTCAGCCCCGCAGCGTCGCGGGCTTCCATCAGGTCGTAACCGACCTTGCCCGAACAGAGCACGACGCGCTTGATGTCAGCGTCGGTCGGCGGGGTACGGTCGGACATGATGCGGCGGAAATGCGCCTCCCCGATGAAGTCGCTGCGCTGCGACACCGCCAGCTTGTGACGGAGCAGCGACTTGGGGGTCATGATGATCAGCGGCTTGCGGAACGGACGCAGCATCTGGCGGCGCAGGACATGGAAATAGTTCGACGGGGTCGAAATATTGCACACCTGGATATTGTCGCCCGCGCACAGTTGCAGGAAGCGTTCGAGACGCGCCGAGCTATGTTCCGGCCCCTGCCCTTCATAACCATGCGGCAGCAGCAGCACGAGGCCATTGGCGCGCAGCCACTTGGCTTCGCCCGACGCGATGAACTGGTCGATCATGATCTGCGCGCCATTGGCGAAATCGCCGAACTGCGCTTCCCAGAGCACCAGACTCTTCGGATCGGCCATCGCATAGCCATATTCGAACCCGAGCACGCCATATTCCGACAGCGGGCTGTCGAGCACTTCGAACCGACCGTGCGGCACGGTGGTCAGCGGCACATATTTGCGCTCGTCCTTCTGGTCGACCCAGACAGCATGGCGCTGGCTGAAGGTGCCGCGCCCCGAATCCTGCCCCGACAGGCGCACCTGATAGCCCTCGCTGAGCAAGGTGCCGAACGCGAGGCTTTCGGCGGTCGCCCAGTCGAACACTTCCTTGTCGCTCTTGTCGGCGAACATCGCGCCGCGCGCGTCGATGACCCGGCGCAGCGTCTTGTGGACGTCGAGGTCGTCGGGAACCGTGGTCATGATCCGGCCGATCGAATCGAACAGCTTCTCGCTGACCCCGGTGGAGATATTGCGGCGGGAATTTTCCGGATCGGCGGGGGCGTGCAGCCCCGACCAGCGCCCGGCGAACCAGTCGGCTTTGTTCGGCTTGTAGCTTTTGGCGCCCTCGAAATCATCTTCGAGCCGCGCGATAAACTCGGCGCGGCGGGCGTCGGCCCAACCGGCGTCGATCACGCCTTCGCTTTCGAGCTTGGCGGCGCATAGCTGCGACACCGGCGGATGCTGGCGGATGCGCGCATACATCAACGGCTGGGTGAACGACGGTTCGTCGCCCTCATTATGGCCGAAGCGGCGATAGCACCACATGTCGATGACGACGTCGCGCTTGAACTGCTGGCGGAAATCGATCGCGAGCTTGCAGGCAAAGGTCACCGCTTCGGGATCGTCGCCATTGACGTGCAGGATCGGCGCCATCACGCCCTTCGCGACGTCCGACGGATAGGGCGACGAGCGCGCATATTGCGGGCTAGTGGTAAAACCGATCTGGTTGTTGACGATGAAGTGGATGCAGCCGCCGGTGTTGTAACCTTTGATCCCGGAAAAGCCGAGGCATTCCCACACGATCCCCTGCCCCGCAAACGCCGCGTCGCCGTGGATCAGCACCGGCAGCACCTGTTCATGCTTGGTCAGATCGTCGCGCACCACCTGCTGCGCGCGCACCTTGCCGAGCACGACCGGATCGACGGCTTCGAGGTGCGACGGGTTCGGAACCAGCGACATATGCACCGACGCGCCGCCGAACTCGCGGTCGGTCGAGGTACCGAGATGATATTTGACGTCGCCCGAGCCACCGATGTCGTCGGGGTTCGCCGATCCGCCGGCAAATTCGTGGAAGATGATCTTGTACGGCTTGGCCATGACGTTCGCGAGCATGTTGAGGCGCCCGCGATGCGCCATGCCATAGACGATTTCCTTGACCCCGTACTGGCCGCCATATTTGATGATGGCTTCCATCGCGGGGATCATGCTCTCACCGCCGTCGAGGCCGAACCGCTTGGTTCCGACATATTTTTTGGCGAGGAATTTTTCCCACTCCTCGGCCTCGATCACCTTGTTCAGGATGGCGCGTTTGCCTTCGACCGAAAATTCGATGATCTTGTCGGCGCCTTCCATCCGCTCCTGCAGGAATTGGCGCTCCTTCAGGTCGGCGATGTGCATATATTCGAGGCCGACATTGCCGCAATAATTGGCGCGCAGGACCGCGACGAGTTCGCGCACCGTCGCACGCTCAAAGCCCAAAGTGCCGCCGAGCCAGACTGGCCGGTCCTGATCGGCACCGACAAAGCCGTGATATTCGGGGGTCAGATCGGCGGGCAGTTCGCGCTGGCTGAGCCCCAGTGGGTCGAGATTGGCGGCGAGATGCCCGCGCACGCGATAGGTGCGGATCAGCATCATCGCGCGGATCGAATCGTTCGCGGCGCGTTCGACTTCGGCGCTCGACAACGGCGCGCCACCCTTGGCGGCGGCAGCCTTGACCGCAACCTGCATCTGCTGCGGGTCGAGCGCGGCGGTCAGGTCGTCACTGTCGACCTGCGGCCAGTTCTTCGGCGCCCAGCTGGGACCAGCCTGCGGCTCGTCGATGTCAAAGCTTTGTCGTTCGAGGTTCATTGTCTTTTCCATTCTCGAAAGAGAAATGGCTCCGGGGAGGATATGGGAGCAACGCCCGCTAACAACGACTGTTGCCAGCGGGCGCTTAAATCACACGCGTTCTTTCAGCACTTCGACCAGCGTCGTGCCGAGTTCGGACGGGCTGGCTGACATGGTGATGCCCGCCGCTTCCATCGCCGCGATCTTGCTTTCGGCGTCGCCCTTGCCGCCCGACACGATCGCCCCGGCATGGCCCATGCGGCGGCCCGGAGGTGCGGTGCGGCCCGCGATGAAGCCCGCCATCGGCTTCTTGCGGCCGCGCTTGGCTTCGTCGATCAGGAACTGCGCCGCCTGTTCCTCGGCGTCGCCACCGATCTCACCGATCATGATGATCGACTTGGTGGCTTCGTCGGCGAGGAACAGCTCTAGCACGTCGATGAAGTTGGTGCCGTTGACGGGATCGCCGCCGATGCCGACCGCGGTCGTCTGACCCAGCCCCGCATTGGTCGTCTGGAACACCGCTTCATAGGTGAGCGTGCCCGAGCGCGAGACGACGCCGACGCTGCCCTTCGAAAAAATGCTGCCGGGCATGATGCCGATCTTGCATTCGCCGGGGGTCAGCACGCCCGGGCAGTTGGGGCCGATCAGACGCGACTTCGAGCCGCTGAGGGCGCGCTTCACCTTGACCATGTCGAGCACCGGAATGCCTTCGGTGATGCAGACGATCAGCTCCATCTCGGCATCGATCGCCTCGAGGATCGAGTCCGCGGCGAACGGCGGCGGGACGTAGATGCAGCTCGCGGTCGCGCCGGTCGCGGCCTTGGCTTCCTCGACGGTGTTGAAGTTCGGCAGGCCGATATGCGTCGTGCCGCCCTTACCCGGCGTCACGCCGCCGACCATCTGCGTGCCATAAGCGAGCGCCTGTTCGGTGTGGAAGGTGCCGGTGGCACCCGTCATCCCTTGCGTGATGACCTTGGTATTCTTGTCGATGAGAATGGACATCTAAAATTCTCCAAATGACTTGTCTGGTATAACCGATGACGATCGGCGTGATTAATTTACGATTTTGGCGTGACCGATATGACGTGAAGGCGCTTCGTCCCTATGCCGCTCCACGAATAGGTCACCATGTCCTGGTTCGGGAGACGATACATCCGGACCGGAAGGTCGCGACTTGTGCCATTGGGAGTAGACTTTCCGCCGCGGACAGCAGAGTCGACCGCATCGAAATCCAAATCCCAAGCAATTAGAGAGCAGTCCCGAACTGCTGGCTGACCCGGAATATCGAACAATCCCACCCAGTAAGTCGCCGGCCCGTGCGGGATCGACCAAACATTGGTCCGCGTATACGCCTTACCATTGAAAATATATGTGGGCGACTTTCCGGGGGCAGCCGCCGGGTCCTCGACGGACCATCCTTCAGCCTCGGCCAATCGCTTTACTGCTGCCGGATCCGCGCGCAAATTTACGCAGATGCGTTTCGCCTCGGCTGCGAATCGCGCCGATGCGGAAAGGTCGGCGATACCGACGCCATTATCCGCCGCCTGCGCCACCGTGAAGGTGGGCAGAACAGCGAACAAAAAAGCGGCAGCAATCAGCCTCACGCCAGCGACGGGTCCAGAGCCTTGCACGCGTCGAGCAGTTCCTTGACCGCGTCGACCGACACCTGCAGGCCCGCCTTGTCTTCGGCATCGAGTTCGATCTCGACGATCTTCTCGACCCCGCCCGCACCGATCATCACCGGCACGCCGACATAAAGGCCGTCGAGGCCGTACTGGCCGTCGACATAGGCCGCACACGGCAGGATGCGCTTCTGGTCGCCCAGATAGGCTTCGGCCATTGCGATGCCCGACGCCGCGGGCGCATAGAAAGCCGAGCCGGTGCCGAGCAGCGCGACGATTTCGCCGCCGCCGCCGCGGGTGCGCTTGACGATCGCGTCGATCTTCTCCTGCGACGACAGGCCCATCTTGACAAGGTCGGGAACGGGGATGCCGTTGACGGTCGAGTAACGGACGACGGGAACCATCGTGTCGCCATGGCCGCCGAGGACGAAGGTGTTCACATCCTTCACCGACACGTCGAATTCGTCGGCGATGAAGTGGCTGAAGCGCGCCGAGTCGAGCACGCCGGCCATGCCGACGACCTTGTTATGCGGCAGGCCCGAGAATTCGCGCAGCGCCCACACCATGGCGTCGAGCGGGTTGGTGATGCAGATGACGAAGGCGTCGGGGGCGTTGGCCTTGATGCCTTCGCCGACGGCCTTCATGACCTTGAGGTTGATACCCAGCAGGTCGTCGCGGCTCATGCCCGGCTTGCGCGCGACACCCGCAGTGACGATGATGACGTCGGCGCCCGCGATGTCGGCATAGTCGTTCGAGCCGGTGATCTTCGCGTCAAAGCCCGCGATCGGGCCAACCTGCGACAGGTCGAGCGCCTTGCCCTGCGGCACGCCTTCGACCACGTCGAACAGGACGACATCGCCGAGTTCCTTTTGCGCGGCGAGCAGCGCCAGCGTCCCGCCGATATTCCCGGCTCCGATCAATGCGATCTTCTTGCGTCCCATGGCGCGCGGCACTCCCTTCCTGGCAAGCCCGGCAATGCTTCACAGACCGGCGGCACACGGGCTAAAGTGCCATGCCGATCCCAAGACTGGGGTCGCCCCTACGCCGATTCCCTTAACGAAACAACCGCGAAAAGGTCGAAAATCCGCCTTTTTTTGCAAATAGTTCGCAATAACAAGAGGCGATGATGCCACCGATCTCGCACGGGTTTGGATGGACAATGCAACGCCTGCATGACAGGTTTCGGGACGACGGGGGCTGGCCGCATTGCCAAGTTAACCCTCCTTTATCGCTGGGGTGCTAGGCGCGAGCGGATGACGCGGGCAATCATCAGTTTCGATACCGAGCTGTCCGCCGGGCTGTACCAGCGCGGCGCCGATGCGCGCGCCAATTTCGAAAGCTCAATCCTCGGACGGTGCCGCGACGGCGATTTCGGCATCCATTTCCAGATGGACATGCTCGAACGCTATGGCCTGACGGGAGTGTTCTTCATCGATCCGATGCCGGCGCTGGTGTACGGCCCCGAAGTCATCGACGCGATCGTGCGCCCCGTCGTCGAGCGTGGGCACGAGGTGCAGGTGCATATCCATACCGAATGGCTGGCCTTCGCACGTTTCAACCCGGTGGGACGGCTGACCGGCCGCAACATCGGCGATTTCCCGCTGCCCGCGCAAAAGAAGCTGATCGCGCTGGCGCGGGACATATTGGTGGGCGCGGGCGCGCCTAAGCCGACCGCCTTCCGCGCCGGCAATTTCGGCGCCAACGACGATACGCTGCGCGCGCTCGCCGCGCTGGGCTTTCGTTTCGACAGCAGTTTCAACGGCGCCTATCTGGGCCACGGCTGTGCCATCTCGCTCGATGCGGGCAATATGGGCATGCGCGAGCATCATGGCGTGGTCGAAGTGCCGGTCAGCGGGCTGATGGACCGCGCCAGCCGCTTTCGCCCCGCTCAGCTATGCGCGATGTCCGAAGAAGAAATGAGTGATGCGCTGGATCATGCGGCCGCCAGCGGTGCGATCCAGTTTTCGGCGTTCAGCCATAGCTTTGAGTTGCTTAGCCGCGATCGCAAGGTCGCCAACCGGCTCGCCATTGCGCGGATGGAGGCGCTGTGCCGCGCTGTCGCCGACGATCCGCGCGTGACCAGCGGCGGGCTGGCCTCCCTGCCCGCGCCGCCCGCGCGTCCGGCGCGGATCCATGTTCCGGCGCCGCGGCCGCTCCGCACCTTGCGCCGTGTCATTCAACAGGGGTTCGGGCATCTTGCCCATGAGGTGCGCTATGTTCGCGACGTCATTGCGGTGACGATCAACTCGTCACGCTGGGGAAAGATTGCCAGCGGCGTCCTGTTGGCCATGGCCTAGCGCCAAATACTCGTCCGACTGCATTTCGGACAAGCGGCTCGCGGTGCGCTCGAACTCGAACGCGCCGTCGCCCGCGACGTACAGATCATCGGGCATCGCCGCCGCGCTCGCGAGCAGCTTGACCTTATATTCGTACAGCGCATCGATCAGCGTAACGAAGCGCGCCGCTTCGTTGCGGTTCTCCGGCCCCATGCGCGGGATGCCGACAATGATGACGGTGTGGAAATGCCGCGCGACCGCCAAATAGTCGGGTGCCCCACGCGCTTCGGCGCACAGCCGCTTGAACGAAAAGACCGCGACGCCCTTCAGCGCCTTCGGCACATGCAGCGTCCGCCCGCCGCCCAGATCGAGATCGAGCGTCGGGACATGCGCGCGATCCTCCGGCGGATAGTCGGTCAGCCGGAAAAACGCCGCCGACAGCGCTGCGCTCGCCGTCTCGTCGGCAGGGACGAACCAGCGCGCGCCATCACCCAGCCGGTCGCGGCGATAATCGGTCGGACCGTTCAATCCCATGACGTCGAGCTTCGCCTCGACCAGCGCAATGAACGGCAGGAAATGCTCGCGGTTCAGCCCGTCCTTGTAGAGGTCAGACGGCGGGCGGTTCGAGGTCGCAATCACCGTCACCCCGCGATCGATCAATGCAGTGAACAGGCGCGAGAGGATCATCGCATCGGCGCTGTTGTTCACCACCATCTCGTCGAACGCCAGACAGCGAACGTCGGCGACCAGTGCTTCGGCAACCAGCGGGATCGGATCGCCCGCCTCGCTTTTGCGCACCTCGCGCATCCGCGCATGAACGTCGAGCATGAAAGCGTGGAAATGGACGCGCCGTTTGCGCTGGATGTGGAGCTGGTCGTAGAACAGGTCCATCAGCATCGATTTGCCGCGCCCGACCGCGCCCCACAGATAGACCCCGCGCGGCGCATCGGGCTTGCGGCCGGTCAACCGCCACAGCAAACTGCCACGCGGCGGCACCGACTCCAGTTCGGCCTGTAATATGTTCAGCCGCTCGGCGGCGGCGCGCTGTTCGGCATCGGGGCGGAGTTCACCGCCCGCGACGAGCGCATCATAGGCCGCCAGCACCGCCATCAGCCGCGATCCTTGCTCGCCTTGCGAATGGTGCCGGCAAAGCTCAGCACAATATGGCTGTCGCCCTCGCCCTGCACCACCAGCCCGCGCAGGAAGATCAGCCGCCCGGTCTCACGCACCAGTTCGACCACAGCATCGAGCGGCTCGCCGACCCGTCCCGCGCCAACAAACTGCGTCGACAGGTCGAGCGTCACCGAATGACCGGCGTTGAGCGAACCGAACTGGTGCGA
This sequence comes from Alphaproteobacteria bacterium, assembly GCA_018823905.1. Lineage (GTDB taxonomy): Bacteria > Pseudomonadota > Alphaproteobacteria > Sphingomonadales > Sphingomonadaceae > Sphingopyxis. The sequence continues at coordinate 878 of JAHJHL010000197.1, read as the reverse complement.
CGCGGCGAACAGCGCAATATCGACCAGCGCCAGCGTCACCGCGCCATGGACGTTGTCGCCCAGGTTGCTGTGTTTGCGTTCAGGGACCATCCGAACGCGCGCGCAGGGGCGGCCATCGGGCGTCGGCGGCTCGACCCGCACGGTCAGCGGTTCGATAAAGCTGTTGAAGCGCGTCGCGTCCTTGAGATCCCAGCTCAGCCATCCATCGCCCGTTTCTTCGGCGCTAAAGTGCTCGGCGCGGCGTGGCTCCTCGATCCCGTCGTTCACACCTGCCGCTCGGCTTCCATCTTCTTGATCTCGGCAATCGCGCGCGCCGGGTTCAGCCCCTTCGGACATGCGTTGGCGCAGTTCATGATCGTGTGGCAGCGATAGAGGCGGAAGGGGTCTTCCAGCTCGTCGAGCCGCTCGCCGGTCATTTCGTCGCGGCTGTCGGCGAGCCAGCGATACGCCTGGAGCAGGATCGCGGGGCCGAGGAACTTGTCGCTGTTCCACCAATAGCTGGGGCAGCTGGTCGAGCAGCAAGCGCACAAGATGCACTCGTACAGCCCGTCGAGCTTTTCGCGCTCGGCGGGCGACTGGAGGCGCTCCTTGCCGCTCGGCGTCGTCGTCTTGGTCTTCAGCCACGGTTCGATCGACGCATATTGCGCATAGAAATGGGTGAAGTCGGGAACCAAATCCTTGATCACGTCCATCGCCGGCAGCGGGGTGATCGTGATATTGCCCTTCAGGTCCTCGATCGCGGTGGTGCAGGCGAGGCCGTTCTTGCCGTTCATGTTCATCGAACAGCTGCCGCAGATGCCCTCGCGGCACGAGCGGCGGAAGGTCAGCGACGAATCCTGCTCGCTCTTCATCTTGATCAGCGCGTCGAGTACCATCGG
>JAHJHL010000196.1 GCA_018823905.1 Alphaproteobacteria bacterium | reverse complement strand
GCTTTGCGTCCCGATTTGGGTCAGATGTGGGTGGCGAGTGGCGGGTAGCGACCAAAACTAGCCGTCGCCCCCGCGAAGGCGGGGGCGCTATCAGCCTTTTCCTGCACCGCAGAATAAACCGACAGCGGCCCCCACCTTCGCGGGGGCGACGTGCTAAGTGAGCGAATCCGCAATCCGCGCCACCAGCGCCTCGGCCCCCGCCTGATCCGCGGCCGAAAACCGTCCCGGCAGCGGGCTGTCAAGGTCGAGCACGCCGACCAGCCGGTCGCCTGCGATCACCGGCACCACCAGCTCGCTGCGGCTGTCGGCATCGCACGCGATATGCCCCGGAAAGGCGTGGACATCCTCGACTCGCTGCGTCGCGCGTAGCCGCGCCGCGGCGCCGCACACCCCCTTGTCGAGCGGAATGCGGATACACGCCGCTTTGCCCTGAAACGGCCCGAGCACCAGTTCCTGCCCATCGAAGCGGTAAAAGCCCGCCCAGTTCAAATCGGGAATCGCCTGCCAGATCAGGGCCGCGACATTCGCCATATTGGCGATGCCGTCGCGCTCGCCCGCGACTAGCGCCGCAGCCGCATCACCTGCCTCTGCCCACAGCTCAGCGGGATCGGTCGCGGTAAAGTCGAGCGCATAGGACATTATTCGACGTTCAGCCCGGTCCACTTGGCCGCGAACGCATATTTGTCGGCGGCCTCGGCAATGATCTTGTCGGTCGGCTTGCCGCTGCCGTGACCGGCGCGGGTCTCGACGCGGATCAGGTGCGGCTTGTCGCCCGCCTTCGCATGCTGGAGCTGCGCGGTATATTTGAAGCTATGCCCCGGCACGACGCGGTCGTCGGTGTCGGCGGTGGTCACCAGTACCGCGGGGTAGGCGGCGCCCGCCTTGATATTATGATAGGGCGAATAGCGCAGCAGGTTGCGGAAATCGACTTCCTTCGACGGATAGCCATAATCATCGACCCAATAACGCCCGGCGGTGAAGCGGTCGAAGCGCAGCATGTCCATCACCCCCACTGCGGGCAGCGCCGCGGCGAACAGGTCGGGGCGCTGGTTGGTCACCGCGCCGACGAGCAAGCCGCCGTTCGACCCCCCCTCGATCGCGACCTGACCCTTGCCCGCGATCCCTTGCGCGATCAGATATTCGCCCGCGCCGATGAAATCGTCGAAAACATTCTGCTTGTTGGCGAGGCGGCCGGCGTCGTGCCAGGCTTTGCCATATTCGCCACCGCCGCGCAGGTTGGCGATCGCCAGCACCCCGCCCTTGTCGACCCACGCCAGCCGCGTCGGTGAAAAGCCAGGGGTCATCGACACGTTGAACCCGCCGTAACCGTACAGCAATGTCGGCGATCCCTTGCTGCGGTCGAGGCCTTTTTTCATCACGAGGAACATCGGCACCTCAGTGCCGTCCTTCGATTTAAAGAAACGCTGCTCGACGGTGAAATCATCGGGCTTGAAGGTCAGCTTGGGCTCGGCAAAAAGCTCGCTTTTGCCCGTCGCGGTGTCGAGCCGGTAGATCGTCGTCGGCCGCGCATAGCTGGAGAAGGAATAGAAGGTTTCGGGGTCGCTCGACTTGCCGCCGAACCCCGACGCCGACCCGATGTCGGCAAGGTTGATGTTGGCGACTTTCTTGCCGTCGAGCGAAATCATCTCGGCCTGCGATTTCGCATCACCCAGATAGGACAGGATGATGCGGTCGCCAACGCGTGAGGCGCCGACCAGCGTGTTGGCGCTTTCGGCGACCAGTTCGGTCAGCTTGCCGGGCTTGCGGATGTCCATCACCACCAGCCGCTCGCGCGGCGCGCCCTTGTTGGTGACAAAGGTGAACAGCGGCCCCTGGTTGGTGACATATTCCCAGTTGTTCGCGAAATCATCGACCAGCGTGATCGGTTTTCCGACCTCCTTGGCGATCGGATAAAGCGTAAGCCCCAGCCGCGCGTCGGTGCCTTCGGACCCGACAACCAGCAGATACTGACCATCGTCGGTGACGAGCGCGCTGTTGTTGAGCTTGGGCTTGTCGGGCGTCGCGTGGATCAACACGTCTTCGCTCTGCGGGGTGCCGAGCTTGTGGAAATAGACGCTGTGATTTTCGTTGAGCGACTGGAACGCCTCGCCATCCTTCGGCTCGGGAAAGCGCGAATAATAAAAGCCGCTGCCGTCCTTGGCCCAATCGAGCGCGGAGAATTTCACCCAGCGTACTTCGTCGGCCAGATCCTGACCGGTCGCGACGTCCTTCACCCGCACGATCCGCCAGTCGGTGCCGCCATCCTGCACCGAATAAAGCAGATGCTTGCCGTCCTCCGAGGGGTTCCATTCGGCGAGCGCGGTGGCGCCGTCCTTCGCCCATAAATTGGGGTCGATCAGCACCCGACCTTCGCCCTTCAGTCCCTCGCGGACATACAGCACCGATTGCGGCTGGAGCCCGTCGTTCCGGGTATAGAAATAGCGCGTCCCCGCCTTGGTCGGCAGCCCGAAGCGTTCGTAATTATAGAGCTCGGTCATCCGTTTCTTGAACGTATCGCGGCCGGGCAGGGTGGCGAGATAGGCGTCGGTGACCTTGTTCTGCGCCGCGACCCAGTCGGCGACCTTTGGATTGACGCGAACATCATCTTCCAGCCAGCGATAGGGGTCGGCGACATTAACGCCGAACTGCGGATCGACCGTGTCGCCGCGCGCCGTGTCGGGATAGGTCAGCGCCGGTGCGGGGGCCGATGCCGCCGCACCTTCGGCCGCGTGGACTGCTGCGGGGGTCATCGACAGGGCAACCAGCGCCAGCGGCGCGAACAGGGCTTTACGAGACATGGCAAGGCGATCCTCATCATCCGGGGAAATTATCGTGCGCCGATATGTAAGGATGCAAAAGCGGGGAGCAAGCGGGATTTGTTCCGCGTCTTTGGCTGCGGGCTATGCGGGCACCCCCCTCCCATTCTGCCACACTATGTACCAACGCGGATCAGAAATAATAGTGTATCAATTATTTACGCCTAAACATGAATTTTGACTACAGTATTCTGTGACATGAAACTTGTCAGCTATCGAGTATCGATTTACCGGAGTCGCCGCAGCCACGGGTCGCAATTGTTCGGGCTGCGTAGCCTGAAGGATTATTCCCGATGAAAGCGACCCACGACTTAGCGACAAAATTTTCGTCTGCGCGTTTCGACAAGGGCCGAATGAAAGCCTTTGCCGAGCATGTCGCGAAGATTGAAGCGAGCGGCGACATCCAGATCATCGACATTCTCGACAACGGCATCCCGCCGTTCGAGGATCTGGCGAGCGTGCATTTCAGGGTGCCGCGGACCAGGATCGGCACCATATTGGGCGATTTGCTCGCGGCAGGGACGCTCAACCCCAGTGTCATCATCAACGGCATTCCTGCCGAACGGCTGGTCAATGTCCATGTCGCGGTGCGTGGGCACTGACCCTTGGTCGGTGCCATTGCGAGCAAGACGGTTCAGGTTCACCTGAACCGTCGTTGCAACCTCGCCTGCGCGCATTGCTATTCGGCTTCCGGACCGCGTGAAACCGAAGCATTGCCGACGGGCGCGCTGATACATTTTCTGGAGGAGGCAGCGAACGAAGGCTATGGCGTCGTCGCCTTTTCCGGCGGCGAACCCTTTCTCTACGACGATTTCGTCGCGGTGCTGGCGGCGGCAAAGGCGCTGGGTCTGCGGCGCTTGGCAGTCACCAATGGCACCGTGCTGACCGGGCGGCGCGCCGCGGCGCTGGTGCTGCTCGACCTTGTTGCCGTGAGCGTCGATGGGCGCGAGGCGGTTCACAACCGCATCCGCCGCTCACCCACCGCCTTTGCGCGGATGCTGAAGGGGCTCGACGTCGTGCGCGGCGCCGGGCTGCCGTTCGGGATCGCGCATACGGTGACGCGCGACAGCCTGCCCGATCTGCCGTGGATGGCCGAGTTTGCGATCGAGCAGGGCGCGCGCATCCTCCAGCTGCATCCGCTGGGCATGGTCGGGGCCGCCGAGGAAGGGCTTGCGGGCGGTAGGCTGGACGGCGAAATCCTCGCGCGGACCTGGCTCACGGCGCTGGCGTTGCAGGCGGACTATGGCGAGCGGCTGGCGATCCATGTCGATCTGTTCAACCGCGCCACGCTAGCGGCGCGGCCCGAACTGGTGGTACCGGGCGAGAGCAGCGAGGCGGGTAATCCACGCCTGTCGGACATCCTCAACCCGCTCGTCGTGATGGCGAATGGTGAGCTTAGCCCGATCTGCCACGCAATGGGATCGGCACTGCGCTTCGGCCGCCTTGGCGACGAACCGCTGTCCGACATCGCCCGCCGCTTCCGCGCGACGACGCTCGGTGATCTGCGCGCGCTGTGCCACGGCCTATGGCAGGAAGTGGTCGACGACGAAGATGGCTGGCCGTATCTCAACTGGTACGAACTGCTCGAAACCCGCGCGCAGCTACAGCTTATGCATTAAACTATCCTGCTCCACGCAGGTCGCGATCCCCAAAGCCGCAAAATCACCCTCGGACTCCGCGAGTGTCAGCATCCCGGCGCATGCCCGCGCGCCCGGTTCCGGCGCCTGCCCGCCCTGAAACCGCCGTAGCATCGCCAGCGTGGCGAGCACCGGCACATACGGCCCGCGATTGCCGTCGGCGCGTAGCGTCCAGCGGCCTTTCGCCGGCCCGCCATCCGCGCCGCGCCCGTGCACGATCACGTCCATCGCTCCGACATCGCTCCCGAACGGCAGCAACAATTTCGCTACCGCCAGCAACGGCCGTGACGCCGGGCGCAGGCTGCGCCCCCACCCCCAGCGCACCGGCAGTGCCAACACCGCCAGCCCCAGATGGAGCAGGCTAAGCTCCATCCCGGCGAAAAATTCGGCGCTGCGCCGCGGCGCGTAGCGCGCGACGAGCAGATCCTGCTCGGGCGTATCGCACACGCTCGCCCAGCGCGCGCCGACGCCCGGCACGGCCCAGCGCTGCGTCATTCCCCATCCGGGAACGTCGGTCCAGCGGCCCCCGCGCCATACGCGTACCGGGTGGCCGACATAGGAGAGGATCGCCTGCACCACCGCCAGCCCGCGCGGTGCGCGGTTACCGGGGAAGATGCCGATACGGATGCTGTCGATGCCTTTCCACCCCGCGGTCAGCGCGTCGATCACCGCGTGCGACAGCGCCGGGATCGAACTTGCACCGCACGTGAGGCTGACCCCGGCTGCCTTCGCCGCCGCATCATGATCGCCGATCGCCGCGACGAAATCGCGCCCGTCGGCGAGGTCGATATAGTGAACGCCCGCCGCGATTGCCGCCGCGATCACGCTCGGCGCTGAGGCCTGAAACGGACCCGCGGCATCGACCACGACGTCGAACCCGGCAAGGTCGGCGCCAGTGGTCCGCTCGCGGTCGATCACCTGCACTGACAGCCCGCCCAGCCGCGCCGCCAGCGCTTCGAGCTTCGCCCGGTCGCGCGCTGCCAGCGTCAGCGCGATGCCCGGCTCCAGTACCGCCCGCTCGGCGAGCCGGCTTCCGAACACGCCCGTCGCCCCGATCAGCAGGACGCGCAGTTCAGCCATCGCGGAACAGCCCGTGCTGGTTGACCAACTCGCCCAGCTGCGGGTGCGTAACCTTGAGATCGAAGGCGAAGCGGCCGCTGCCCAGATGCTGATGCGTCACGACCGTTTCCCCGGGCATGAGCCAGTCGGGCAGCCGCAGCCTGACGCGGCCGAGCCGCCAGAAATAATGGTCGGACGTGAAAATCAGCGCATCGCCCTCGGCGCCCACTGCCAGCGCCATGCCGAAACCGCCGCCGATATGCTCTTCCAGCCCCGTCGCGCCGGAAAAGCTCTTCGCGCTGTGGATCACCTGCGGATGCCCGCGCGTGCGGCCGTACAGCCGGGTCCAGCATTGGCCGCCGCTGAGCTTGTCCTCGCTCACCGCCACCGCGGCGGGCGCGGGGCCGCTTGCCGCCAGAGGCAGTGGCGCCCCGATCAGGCGGCACATTTGCGCCAGCAGCCAGCCCGCCCCAGACAACCGGGTCCACACAATCTCTCCACTGTAGGTTGCGGTCGCCTGTCCGGCCAGCCGTTTGGAAAAACGCTGCCGCACATCCTCGGGCAACGCGTCCCAAGCTGCGCGCGGGACGAGACGGCGAAAGCGATCGTCGGTGAGCGCTTCGCTATCCGCTCCACCCCGTTCACGCGTAACGGTGGTGGGGGCGACTATCTCGTTACTATAGCGCAATTTTCGCCCCATCGTCCGTCTCCTACCGCGCGCCCTTGCCGTCATCTTTTCCACGCCCGGGACGCCAGTTGATCAGCTTCGTCACCCCGGCGCCCAGCTTGATCAGCCGCATCAGCGCAGGTTTCGGTACGGCCAGCATCTCGTCGTGCCAGCGGCTCATCGTCGTCACGAAATCGAGCATGTCGGTGAGGCGCGCCTTGGCGCCGTCGCTCAGCTGCGGGTCGTGCGCCGCGCGTGCGACACAGGCTTTCAGTGCCGCCTCGGCGGGATCGACTTCGCGCGCCTTGCGCCCCGCTGCGATCCGCGTCACCATTTCCCAGATGTCGGTTTCGGCGGCGAAATGGTCGCGCCGGTCGCCCAGCAGCGGCACCCGCTGGATCAACCGCCAGCCGAGCAGCTCCTTGATTGAGTTGGAGACGTTCGACCGCGCGAGCCCCAGCATCTCGGCAATCTCTTCGGCATGCAGCGGACGGTCGGATACGAACAGCAGCGCGTGGATTTGCGCCACCGACCGGTTGACCCCCCATTGCCCGCCAAGATTCCCCCAATGGAGGATGAACTCAGTCGCGGCTGGGGACCGTTTCGACTCATATTCGTTAATTTCTGTCATAACAGAAATATCAGTCAGAAGGGCTGACTTGTCAAGCGGGTATTGTCCTATTGGTTAGCCGCGAGCGATCGACCAATTGCCTCAAAACTCGATCAATATCCGGACCTTGTCGGGGGTAGTGCCGACGACGCGGGCGATGTGCGCGCGGCTTTCGGCGAGCATGTCGGGTGAAAATTCACGGCGGTCGTTGCCGAGCAGCTCTGCCGTCGATACTCCGAGTAACTCGCCAATCGCCTCGATGCGGCCGTGCCGCGGCCGGGTGCGATCTTTTTCCCACGCCGAGATGGCGGGAACACTGACGTTGAGATGGGCTGCCAGTTGCATCTGGCTGAGGCGGCGGGTGACGCGCAGGCGGCGCAGGCGGGTGCCAAAGCTTTCGCTTCCCGACCCGGCATCTTGCATCAGGTCCGTCGCCGATCGGACCCCGGGCGTCGGACGGACGTTGTTCTCACTCGCCATCTGGCTGGCGATACACCAGCGATACACGAACGTGCGGCGTTAATATGTGCGAGTACACCGGCGCGCTGTGGGGAACGGCATCCAGGCCGCAAACGAAAAAGGGCGGCCATCCTGCCGGATGCCGCCCTTAATCTGAATATTACCGAAAGTGCGCGTTACGCGGCTTCCGCTTCGTCGTCATACTGCTCGACCGGACCCGAATCCTGGCCCTTGGCAGCCACGTCGCGATCGACGAGTTCGATGATCGCCATCGGAGCGGCGTCCGACGCGCGGATGCCCGCCTTGATGACGCGCGCGTAACCGCCATTGCGGTCCTTGTAACGCTCGGCGAGGGTGTCGAACAGCTTGACCAGCTGGGTGTCGTCCATCAGGCGGCTCATCGCCAGACGGCGATTGGCAAGACCACCGCGCTTGGCCAGCGTGATCAGCTTTTCGATATAGGGGCGCAGTTCTTTCGCCTTGGCGACGGTCGTCGTGATCTGCTCATGCTTGATGAGCGCCGCCGACATATTGCGGAACAGGGCCGTGCGGTGCGCACTGGTGCGCTGCAGCTTCCGGCCACCTGATCTATGACGCATAATCTAATCCTTCGTTTGTCAGAGGGGCCGTGTGAGGTACCCCAAGCCAGGTCGATTTGCGGGCCGACCCATTCCCGTTGTGAGCCCCGGCCGAAGCCGGGGCGCAAGTTCAACCGAGCAGCTCTTGTTCGAGCTTCTTGGCCATTTCTTCGATATTCTCCGG
>JAHJHL010000195.1 GCA_018823905.1 Alphaproteobacteria bacterium | reverse complement strand
GGCCCCTCCCCTGAAGGGGAGGGGTGAAGTTATCACGCCGCCATCGTGAACGGCTCCAGCCCCGCGAGTCGTGTCCGCACCGGCACTTGCGGGATCTGCCGCGCAGGCAATCCCGCGATCGCCTTTGCCATCGCCGCGATATGCGCGGGCGTCGAACCGCAGCAGCCGCCGAGGATATTGACCTGGCCATGTGCAGCCCATTCGCGCACCAGCTCCGCCGTCGTGTCCGGCAGTTCGTCATATTCGCCGAGTTCATTGGGCAGACCGGCGTTCGGATAGACCATCACCAGCGCATCGGCGATCTCTGACAGCACTTTCACATGCGGGCGGAGCTGCGCGGCGCCGAACGAGCAGTTCAGCCCGATCGTCAGCGGCTTCGCATGGCGCACCGCATACCAGAAGGCCTCGACCGTGTGGCCCGACAGGTTGCGACCCGACAGGTCGGTCAGCGTCATCGAGATCATCAGCGGCAGCTCGCGCCCGACCTTCGCTTCCGCCTCAAGCACGGCGGCGATCCCGGCCTTGGCATTGAGCGTGTCGAAGATCGTCTCGATCAGGATGAAATCGGCGCCGCCCTCGGCGAGCGCGATGACCTGCTCGAGATAGACGGCCTTGAGATAATCGAAGTCGATCTCGCGAAAACCGGGGTCGTTGACGTCAGGCGACAAGGACAAGGTCTTGTTGGTCGGCCCGATCGCTCCGGCGACAAAGCGCGGGCGCCCGTCTTTAGCGGCATATTCGTCGGCCAGCCGCCGCGCGATCCTGGCGCTTTCGACGTTGATATCGCGCACCAGATGCTCGGCGCCGTAATCCGCCTGACTGATCAAATTCGCCGAAAAGGTATTGGTTGAGACGATGTCCGATCCGGCATCGAGATAGGCGCGCGTGATCGTCTCCGGCACCTCGGGCTTGGTGATCGCTAGGATGTCGTTATTGCCCTTTTGATCGTGGCTCAGCCCGAGCGATCCGGCATAATCCGCTTCGGCCAGCTTCCAGTTCTGGATCTCGGTCCCGAACGCGCCGTCGGTGAGCAGCATGCGGGTCTTTGCTGCCGCCACCAAAGCTTCGCGTGCGCTCATTGTCATGCTGCCTGATCCTTCGCATTCGCAACCGGCCGCAGCCCCAGCAGATGACAAATCGCATAGCTGAGCTCGGCGCGGTTGAGCGTGTAGAAATGGAAATCGCGCACTCCGCCCGCGTAGAGGCGACGGCACATTTCGGCGGCAACGGTCGCCGCGACCAGTTGGCGCGCTGCGGGATGATCGTCGAGGCCGTCGAAGAGCGACACCATCCACGCCGGGATCGCGGTGCCGCACATATCGGCGATACGCCGCGTCTGCGACACATTCGACACCGGCAGGATGCCCGGGATGATCGGCGCGTCGATCCCTGCCGCCGCCGCCGCATCGCGAAAACGCAGGAAGCTGTCGGGCGAGAAAAAGAACTGCGTAATCGCGCGCGTCGCCCCGGCATCGAGCTTGCGCTTCAGATTGTCGAGGTCGGCCTGCGGACAATCGGCGTCGGGGTGCGTTTCGGGATAAGCGGCGACCGAGATTTCAAACGGCGCGACTGCTTTCAGCCCGGCGACCAGCTCGACCGCGTTGGCATAGCCCTGCGGATGCGCGCTATAGGGCGCACCGCCGGGAACGTCGCCGCGCAGCGCCACGATGTGCCGCACCCCGGCCTCCCAATAGGCCGCCGCCACCTCATCAATCTCGGCGCGCGATGCCTCGACGCAGGTCAGATGCGCGGCGGGCGGCACGGCGCTTTCGGCGGCGATGCGCGCGACGGTCGCATGGGTGCGTTCGCGCGTCGAACCGCCGGCGCCATAGGTGACCGACACGAAGCGCGGCGCCAAAGGCTCAAGCGTGCGGAACGTGTCCCACAGTTGCGCTTCCATCTTCTCGGTCTTGGGCGGGAAAAATTCAAAGCTGACCCCGATGTCGCCGTCCAGATTGGCGAACAGTGGCGACGCCGCGGCGCGGCGTGCTTCTGCGAGCGAGTTCAAGTTCGACGTCATGCCGCAAGCCTTTTGCTTTGCCCATCGCCATCTTGGGCGACCGGCGGTTGATCTTCATCGCTGCGACGACGGCCGAGCCAGAGCTTGACGACCAGTTCGCCGCCTTCGAGCGTTTGGGTGTTTTCCAGCAGCAGTCCTGCCGACGCGAACCAGCCGCGGATCTGCGCGTCCGAAAAGCCAAGACGCGCGTGCGCGGCCTGATCGCGCAGCGCCTCATCGTCATGCGGCGCAAAATCGACGATCAGCAGATGCCCGCCGCCGCGCAACACCCGGCTGGCTTCGGCAATCACCCGGTCGGGTTCGTGCGCGAAGTGCAGCGCCTGGTGGATAACGATGCTGTCGACGCTGGCGTCGCCCACCGGCAAGTCGAGGAAATCGCCCTGGACCAGATCGACCGGGACCGCCTGCCCCGCCAGCTTGGCGCGCGCGATACGCAGCATTTCGGGGCTGCGATCGAGCGCGGTAATCCGGCGCGCGGTCGGCGCAAAGATTTCCGCCATCCGCCCGGTGCCGGTCCCGATGTCGAGCAAATGGCCGAGCCTGTGGTTGTGCATCATCGCCAGCATCGCCGCCTCGACCTCGCTTTCGGCAACATGACGCGACCGGATCGCATCCCATTCGGCGGCGTGTTCGGCGAAATAACGTGCGGCCACCGCGGCGCGTTCGTCACGCACCGCGGTCAGCCGCCGCGCGTCATGCGCAATCACCAGCGCCTCGCGCACCGAGAATGGCCAGTTTTCAGCCTGCCCGATGATGTCGGCAATCGGGCCGTGTTTGGCGATCCGCAGGAACACCCAGCTTCCCTCGCGCCGCCGCTCGACAATCCCCGCTTCGACGAGGATACGGACATGGCGCGACACGCGCGGCTGGCTCTGGTCGAGCACGACCGCAAGTTCACCGATCGCCAGCTCCATTGCGCGTAGCAGCGCCACGACTCGCAAGCGCGTCGGGTCGGCCAGGGCACGAAAAATGTCGATTAGCTCGCTCATGGCAAATGATATAAAGATTTCTTTATATCTGGTCAACCAGCGCCTGCTCCCCTATTTCTGCCGCGCGGAGCCCGACCCGAACCGCTTTATGCCGAAACATCCCGGCTGGCGAGAAAAAGGGCGTTGCACGCCATTTGCCGAGCGACTATTTCTGCGCGTGATTGGCATATTCCGGGATCGATCTGTTCCTGTGCCGGTCGATCAGTTCAATTCGAGAGGGGTTTCCCAAATGAAAAAATCAATCACCATGTCGCTCGTCCTCGCCGCATCGCTCGGCCTTGCCGCTTGCGGTGAAAAGGCTGCCGACGACGCAGCTGTCACCACCGAAGAGGCCGCAACCGTCGAAGGCGCTGCTGACGGCGCAATGGAAGCTGCTGAAGGCGCTGCTGACGCTGCCGCGACCGCTGGTGCCGCTGCTGAAGGCGCCGCTGACGCCGCCGCTGCTGGCGACACCGCGATGGCAGCCGACAAGGCAGCTGAAGCAACCGACGCTGCCAAGGAAGCCGCCGACGCGGCCAAGGGCGCGATGGAAGAAGCCAAGAAGTAAGCTTCTTTTCGGCCATAGCGGCCAAAGGAATGAGGGGTCGCCGGTTCGCCGGCGGCCCCTTTTTCCTTTTGGGACAGGTGGGCCGCAGCGCGGTTGCCAAGCTCCTTATCCATCGCTAACCCTCTGAAGCCATGATCGGTCACTCGATCATTGCATTCGAAAGGAATTACCCATGCGCAAGATTCTCATCGCCTCGATGGCCGCTGCGGCCTTCAGCCTGACCGCCTGCTCGGAAAAGACCCAGGACGCCGCCGGCGAAACCGCCGACTCGATGGCTGACGATGCTGCCGCCACCGGCGACGCAATGGCCGAAGGCGCAGCCGACGCTGCTGACGCCACTGCCGAAGCAGCTGCCGACGCCGGCAATGCTGTCGAAGGCACCGTGAATGCTGCCGGCGACGCCGTCGATGCGGCTGGCGACAAGGTTGCAGAAGAAACCGCCAAGGCCGAAGCCAACGACAAGTAAGTCGTTGGCGCGCGTCTGAGCGTGCGACTATAGAAAGGGCTCCATCCTTTGTCGGTGGAGCCCTTTTTCGTGGGAGATCGGATCATGGACCGCCACCAGTTTCGCGCCACTTTGACAGTCGCTGCGGCGACCCTGGTGCTGGTCGCCGGGTGCAGCCGCACCGATAACGAACCCGGCCCCGGCGGGGTGACGGTCAGCGAGGCGAAGGCGCTCGACGATGCCGCCGAAATGCTCGAAAGCCGCGACACCTTGCCTCCGGACGCGACAACCGACGAAAATACGAAGGCAAACAAATAGCGCCTTCCCCTTGCTGCGCGGCCGCGTTAACCTGCGCGGGCCTCGCGACTGGCGCTGAAGATGGGTATCCATCGGGGAACGAGGTTGGCCAAACTGCCATGTCGAGCCGCGCGCCTGGGTGATCCACTGCCAGCGCAAGGACATCCGCATGACCGAAGCACCCACAACCCCTGCCACCACCACGATCGTCTTCCTGCTCTTTCCGGGCATTACCCAGCTCGATTTCACCGCGCCCGCGCAGGCGCTGTGCCGGATGCCCGGTGCAAAGCTGATCGGCGCCGCCGCCAGCCGCGATCCGATCGCCACCGACAGCGGCTTTGCGATCGTGCCGACCGACGATTTCGCCAGCTGTCCACAGGCCGACATCCTGTGCGTCCCCGGTGGGCATGGCGTTGCCGAGGCGCTGAACGATCCCGCCACGATCGATTTCATTGCCCGCCAGGCCGCGGGCGCGCGCTGGGTGACGAGCGTCTGTACAGGCGCCTTCCTGCTCGGCCGCGCCGGGCTGCTGAGCGGCAAGCGCGCAACGACGCATTGGGCCTATGCCCATCTGCTGTCGCTGGTCGGCGCCGAACCGGTAAAGGCGCGGATCGTCGAGGATGGCAATGTCGTCACCAGCGGCGGGGTGACGTCGGGGCTGGATTTCGCGTTGACCCTGATCGGGCGGCTGCACGGCGATACGGTGGCGCAGGCGATTCAGCTCGCGATCGAATATGACCCCGCCCCGCCCTATGTCGGCGGGCACCCTGACCGAACACCCGCTGCGATTACCGCGGGGTTGAAGGCGCGCGTTTATGACGCGGCGGCGGCGCGGATGAAGCAGGCGCTGGAGCGTTCGCTCTAATCCTCCCTGTGGCGCAGCCATGGGGAGGTGGCAGCGTAGCGCTGACGGAGGGGCTTTGGCGCTACCGTTGCGGCCCCTCCACCCCTTGCTTCGCAAGCGGTCCCCCTCCCCATGGCTTCGCCACAGGGAGGATCTTTTGCTAGCCGCAATCGGCGAGCGTGATTTCATACAGCTTAGGCCAATATTTGCCGGTGACGAACAGGCGCTTCTTCTTCGCGTCCCACGCAATGCCGTTGAGGACGCTGTCGGTGCCGGACGCACCCGCCTCTTCCTTGAGCCCCGACAGGTCGATGTAGGATTTGATCGCACCGCTGGCCGGATCGATCCGCACGATCATGTCGGTCATCCAAACGTTGGCCCAGATTTCGCCGTCGATCGTCTCCAGCTCGTTGAGCATCGCCAGCGGACGGTTGCCGAAGCGCACCGTGACGCGCCGCTGCTCGGTCATCGTCGCGGGATCGAAAAAGCGCAGCTGTGAGGTGCCGTCGCTCAGCGCCAGACTGTCGCCGACCATGGTGACGCCCCATCCCTCGCCCGCATATTTGAACGTGCCGGTGGGTTTGAGATCCTTAATCCGCCAGCGGTTGCCGACCCCGCCCTGCCAGGTGACGCCGATGATCTGGTCGCGCCAGCGGGTGATGCCTTCGCCGAACTGGTCGGAGGGAAGCTTGGTCTGAGCGACCGCCTTGCCCGTTTTAAGATCGAGCCGCGCGACGCGGGAGCGGCCGTATTGGCCGGTGGCTTCGTAGAGATGGCCGTCGGCCCAGAACAGACCCTGGGTGAAGCTGGTTGTATCGTGGGGGTAGGTCCCAACGATGCGATAGCCGCAGCGCTCTATCGCTTGCGGTCCGGCGGGAGTCGCAGCGGCGGGGTCGGCGAGCATGGCGAAGGCAAGAAGCAGGCTCATGCCGCTTTGCTATGCCGGGCCGAATGAACAGGCAATGACAGAACCGCCGTGCCCCTGCGAAGGCAGGGGCCCATCACCGACGCTATCGTCACCCAGCACCCATCGCTCTGAAACGCAACGCCGGATGATGGGCCCCTGCCTTCGCAGGGGCGCGAGTAAGAAAAGGGCCGGAGGATTGCTCCCCCGGCCCGATTTCTGTTGGCTGAGCGCCGAACGGTTGGGACTTAGAAGTCCATACCGCCCATGCCGCCCATGCCGCCGCCGCCCATGGGCATGGCGGGCTTGTCGTCGGGCGATTCGGCGATGCCGGCTTCGGTGGTGATCAGCAGGCCAGCAACCGAGGCGGCGTCCTGCAGCGCGATGCGGACGACCTTGGTCGGGTCGATGACGCCGGCCTTGACCAGGTCTTCATAGACGTCGGTCGAAGCGTTGAAGCCGAAGTTGCTGTCCTTCTGGTCGAACAGCTTGCCAGCGACGACACCGCCGTCGAAACCGGCGTTTTCGGCGATCTGGCGGACCGGAGCCTGCAGCGCGCGACGGATGATGTCGATGCCGCGGGTCTGGTCTTCGTTGATGCCGGTCAGGCCTTCGAGCGCCTTGGTGGCGTACAGCAGCGCGGTACCGCCGCCGGGGACGATGCCTTCTTCGACCGCAGCGCGGGTCGCGTGGAGCGCGTCATCGACGCGATCCTTGCGTTCCTTCACTTCGACTTCCGAAGCGCCGCCGACCTTGATGACCGCAACACCGCCGGCGAGCTTCGCCAGACGTTCCTGCAGCTTTTCCTTGTCGTAATCGCTGGTCGTCGTTTCGATCTGCGCCCGGATCTGTTCGACGCGGCCCTTGATCGTGTCGGCATCGCCGGCACCATCGACGATCGTCGTGTTGTCCTTGTCGATCGTGACGCGCTTGGCCTGGCCCAGCATGTTCAGGGTGACGGTTTCCAGCTTGATGCCCAGGTCTTCGCTGATCATTTCACCGTTGGTGAGGATCGCGATGTCCTGCAGCATCGCCTTGCGGCGATCGCCGAAGCCCGGTGCCTTGACGGCCGCGACCTTCAGGCCGCCGCGCAGGCGGTTGACCACCAGCGTGGCGAGCGCTTCGCCTTCGATGTCTTCGGCGATGATCAGCAGCGGACGGCCCGACTGCACCACCGCTTCGAGAATCGGCAGCATCGACTGAAGGTTCGACAGCTTCTTTTCAAAGATCAGGATGTACGGATCGGCCAGCTCGACGAGCATCTTTTCCGGGTTGGTGATGAAGTAGGGCGACAGGTAGCCGCGGTCGAACTGCATGCCTTCGACGACGTCGAGTTCGAAATCGAGACCCTTGGCTTCCTCGACGGTGATCACGCCTTCCTTGCCGACCTTGTCCATCGCCTGCGCGATTTTCTCGCCGACTTCGGTGTCGCCATTGGCCGAAATGATGCCGACCTGGGCGATTTCAGACGTGCCCGAAACGGGCTTCGACTGTGCCTTGATCGTTTCGACTACCT
>JAHJHL010000017.1 GCA_018823905.1 Alphaproteobacteria bacterium | reverse complement strand
ATCACCACAACTGCGGACCCCCGCCATTCAACCCGATCTGCGTGCCAGATACACCCCCGCGACCATCAGCGCGATGCCCGCGAGGCGCTTGGCGTCGACCGGAAAGCGCAGCGACCCGAACAGCGCGAAATGGTCGATCACCGCGGCGCTGATCAGCTGGCCGACGAGGACGAAAAAGATCGCGTTGCCGACCCCGAATTTGGGCGCGATGAAGGTCACCGAAATGACGTAGAAAGCGACGAACAGCCCGCCGAAATAGAAATGAAACGGGATGTCGGACGAAAAGCGGATCTGGCCGACCGACCCGGTCGCGAGCGCGCCGGTGGTGGCGATCAGGAAGGCGAGGCCGAACAGGATCATCGACGCCGCCATCGGGCTGCCGAGACGCCCGCCAAGCCCGCCGTTGAGCGCGGCGAGGATCGGGATACCGATGCCGGTGAGCAGCATGATCATCGCAAAGGTCGGGGCGTTGCTGCTCGTCATTGCGGCGGCGCTTTCGCGGCCTGCGCGGCGCGAAATTCGGCGACGGGCAGGCCGCCGATGCCCCAATTGTCGAGATCGACCTCGTCGATCGTGACGACGGTGGTCGCGGGGTTCTTGCCAAGGATGCGCTGGAGCAATTCGGTGACCCCGCCGATCAGTTCGGCCTTTTGTTCGGGCGTCGCGCCTTCGCGGGTAATCTTGATATTCACAGTGGGCATTGGCGAGCTCCTTAGCTGGCGGATTGCGCGGGCCAGCCCGGCATCGCGGGAAAGCCCGACAGCGCGGCGATCCGGCCTGTCCATTCGCCGATCGCGGACCAGTCGGCAAGGTCGATATAGGCCTCTCCAGCGAGCGCAAGATAGGGGCTGGCGGCGAGGTCGGCGATGGTCAGCCGGTCGCCAGCGAGCCAGCGGTGCTGCGTCAGATGGGCTTCGATCACCGGCAGGAAACGCGCGGTTACCGCCTGCGCCTGCTCCTCGGCGATGACCGCGCCGAACTGCCGCGCGAGACGCAGCGTGGCGGGGCCGTTCGCGATTTCATTGGCAGCGTGCGACAGCCACAGCGCGATTTCGCTGCGTTCCTCGGGCGTGCGCCCGTCCCAGTCGCCGGGCCGGTGGCGCGCCGCGAGGTAGGTCAGGATCGCCTGACTGTCGCGCAGCTTGAGGTCGCCTTCGACATAGACGGGGATCTGGCGCATCGGGGTGATCGCGGCGAAGGCGTCGGACTGGCGCGTGGCGGCATCGGTGAGCTGCTCCTCCCATGGCAGGTCGAGGAAGGCCAGCGCCATGCGGACCTTGTGGGTGTTGCCCGACCGCGGGGTGCCATAAAGCTGGATCATCGTCATTCTCCGGAAAGCTGGGCGCGAAGCGCGGCGTTTTCGGCGCGCAATTGATTGAGTTCGGCCGCCATCGGCTGGATCGCGGCGGAAATTTCGGCCTCGGTAAATCGCGGGGTGATGTGCTGCGAACAATTCCATTCCCAGCCGATCACGTCGATCAGGAAGGCGCGTTCGGGGACTGCGCGATAGCCGTCGGGCATCAGCGACGTCACCAGCGCGGGGTCGTCGGCGAGTTCGACGCTGCGCGCATGGCCGACGAGCTTCAGCCGATCCTTGTTCGGATAATCCATCAGGAACAGCGAGACGCGGTCATTGCCCGCGAGGTTCGCGGTGCTGATATATTGTTTGTTGCCGCGATAATCCGCGAAACCGATGCGGTTGCCCGCGATATGGCGGAGAAAGCCCGCGGGGCCGCCGCGATGCTGCATATAGGGCCAGCCGTCGCCGTTGACGCTTGCGATGTAGAAGCTGTCGCGCAGTGCGATATAATCTAGTTCCTTGGCGGTCAGCGCGTCGGGGGTGCCGTCGGCGCCCGCGTCCATCTTGAGATAGGCGGCGCGCGATCCATGGCGTTCCTGCAGGGCTTTGACCGCGTCGTTAAACAGGGTGCGACGGTAGTTGCGCGCCATGATGCCGATCCTTCGCAAAGGGAGCGAACGAAGGCCGAGAGGGGGACACACCTTCGTTCGCCGGACCTCATTTAGATCGTTGCGCTGAATGTGATAACGGGCGAAGATTGAACAACTCTGTTCCGATAAGTGGAATAATCAATGGACCGGTTGCTAACGCTGGAGATGTTCGTCGCGGTGGCGAGCGAGGGCGGGTTCGCTGCGGCGGCGCGCAAGCTGAACAGCTCGCCGCCCGCGGTGACCCGCGGGATCGCGGCGCTCGAGGCGCGGCTGGGGACGGTGCTGTTCCATCGTTCGACGCGCGCCGTCGCGCTGACCGATGAAGGCGCCGCGTTTCTGGAGCAGGCGCGGCGGATCCTGGCCGACTTGGCGGGTGCCGAGCGCGAGCTGCGCGGCGCGGCGGCGGAGCCGCGCGGGCAGCTCTATGTGACCGCGCCGGTGATGTTCGGGCGGTTGCATGTGCTGCCCGTCGTCGGCGCGCTGATGGCCGAGCATCGCGAGCTGATGGTGCGGATGATGCTGATCGACCGCAATGTGCGGATGGTCGAGGAGGGGATCGACGTCGCGGTGCGGATCGGGCCGCTCGCCGATTCGGGATTGAAGGCGGTGCGGATCGGTTGGGTGCGCCAGATGCTGGTCGCTAGCCCCGCCTATCTGGCGCGGCGCGGGGCGCCGCAGACGATGGGTGATCTGGCGGGGCATGAGCTGATCGGGACGATGGGGCCGCGCGCGGCGGGCGAGTGGCTGCTGGCGAGCGGCAAGTGGCGGCTCGACCCGCGGCCGCGGCTGGTGCTCAACACGGTCGATGGGGCGCTGGCGGCGGCGGAGGCGGGGCTGGGGATCGCCAATTTGCTGAGTTACCAGCTCGCCGATGCGCTCGCGGCGGGGCGGTTGATCGCGCTGTTGACCGCGGAGCAGCCACCGGCGCTGCCGGTGCATCTGCTGTTCGAACCATCGCGCGCCGGACTGCCCGCGGTGCGGTCGTTTGTCGAGGCGATGAAGGCGCGGGCGCGGGTCGCGGGGCTGGGGTGAGGCTTTCCCCTCCCTTTTAGGGAGGGGTTAGGGGTGGGTGCGAGCGACAGCGAGCCGAGCGAGAAGCCGCCTTCGGCGGCTACCCACCCCCAGCCCCTCCCTAAAAGGGAGGGGAGATGCGATGCCCGCCTTCATCGGTAGCAATCAAAACTGATACGCCAGCCCGCCGCCAAACAACCACTGGTTCGCGCTGCCGACGTCCTTGATGATCGGCGAATCGGCGTAGCGCGACCCCATGCGGGCATATTGCGCGCCGCCGATCAGCACGAAGCCTTTGCGCAGGTCGCCCGACAGCGCATAGGCGCCGGCCAGCCCGAGCGTATATTTGCCCGCGGTCGCTTTGCGCCCCGCGCCGCTATAGACCGGAAGCCCGCTCGCGGCGCTGCCCAGCGCGTCGATGTCGTAATAATAGCGGCCGAAACCCTTGCCGTAAAAGTTCACCGACGCCGATACGCCCAGATAGGCGCGCTTCGACAGCGGGGTGCCATAGTCGATCGTCGGCGACGCCGCCCAGCTGCCGTGGCGTCCTGACACGTCTTTTAGCGCGACGAAGCGAAAGCCGATCTGGTCGTAGGCGCTGGTGATCACCCCGGTGTGGGTGACGCCGGTGAAAAAGCCGACTTCGACCGCGAGCTTCTTTTCGCCGAGCGCCTCGACCTGCGGATCCTTGATGCCGCTGGTGCGGTCGCCGCGCAGGTTGATGATCGGGCCGAATTTATAGTCGGTGGTCTGGCCGCGGCGATGGCGGATCAGATCGACCTGGAAATTGGTGCCGCGGGTCGAGAAGGAATAGCCGTCGAAACGACCGCGCACATAGAAGGCGGGCAAGATGCGGCGTTCGTCGGAGCCGTTGTAGCTGGGGGTGCTGAGCACACCCGCGGCGACCGAGATATAGTTGCGCGACCATTTGCGTTCGGGATCGTCATCGTCGTCGCGCGCCGCGGGGAGCAGGATGTCGTCGTCGATGTCGCTGACATCCTGAAGATATCGGGCGGGCTGTTCGGCGCCGGGGGCCAGCGCGTCGAAGCTATTCGCGACCGGCGCACCGGGCATCGCCGCCTCTTCGGCTGCCGCGGGCGCCGCGGTGAAGCCGATCACCGCCAGCGCGGCGAGGAACGGCATCGAGCGCTTCGGGCGAACAGTGCGGAAGAGCGGGGTCGAAGAAGGCATGGTCGTCCTGTGTTTTTTGCCCCTCTTGCCGGGGGTGTAAGCGATGGTTCGGGCTTTGCAACGGCTGCGCCTTGCCCAAAGATGGTTTTGGCCGCATCGTGCTTTTCATGCATCATCGCCGCCTTGCCGCTTCCCTATCGCGCTGCTTCGCCATTGGTTCCCGGCCATGTGCGTTCGTGTCTGTGCGAAACATGCTGTCCCGGTCATGAACCGCACGCCGCGCCTGATCGGCTATGCCATGATGGCGATTGCGGCAGCGCTCGCGCTGGCGCAGCGGCGCGGGGCGATCGACAGTATCGGGCCGTTCCCGGTCGCCGCGGTCGCGCTGCTGGTCGGGATGATCGGGGTGATGCTGGTATTCACCGACCTGATGGTGCGCGGGCTTTATGCGCAGGTCGGCGCCGCGAAACGCGACGAAGGCGAGGATTAACTCCCCTCCCGCGTGCGGGAGGGGTCGGGGGAGGGCATGTGGCCCCTCCCCGCTGCGACTAGCGAACAAGTTCGCAAGTCTCGCCGCCCAGTGCCGGGTGAACAGTTCCCCGGACTGTTCAGGTCATGCCGGGGGCATGACCGACCCGGCACTCGTAAACGGGAGGGGATAGGGTTGGCTTTTCGTTCGACAGTATCGCGGGTACCCATTATGACCGTGCGATGACCGATCGTCCGTCAACGCCGCTGCTCGACACGGTGGATGTCCCCGCCGACCTCCGCAAGCTGAAGCCCGAAGACCTCCGCCAGTTCGCCGACGAGCTGCGCGCCGAGATGATCTCGGCCGTCGGGACGACCGGCGGGCACCTCGGCAGCGGGCTCGGCGTCGTCGAGCTGACTACCGCGCTCCATTATGTGTTCGACACCCCGCGCGACAAGATTGTGTGGGACGTCGGGCATCAATGCTATCCGCACAAGATCATCACCGGGCGCCGCGACCGGATCCGCACCCTGCGCACCGGCGGCGGGCTGTCGGGCTTCACCAAGCGCAGCGAGAGCGAATATGACCCGTTCGGCGCGGCGCATTCGTCGACCTCGATCAGCGCCGCGCTGGGCTTTGCGATCGCCAACAAGCTGAAGGACCAGCCGGGCCGCGCCATCGCGGTGATCGGCGACGGGTCGATGTCGGCGGGCATGGCCTATGAGGCGATGAACAATGCGAAGCAGGCGGGCAACCGGCTGATCGTCATCCTCAACGACAATGACATGTCGATCGCGCCGCCGGTCGGCGGGCTGTCGGCCTATCTCGCCAAGCTGGTGTCGTCGCGGCCGTTTATCGAGCTGCGCGAAATCGCGCGGCGCTTTGCGCGCAAATTGCCCGAGCCGCTGCACAAGGCGGCGAAAAAGACCGACGAATATGCGCGCGGCATGGCGATGGGCGGCACCTTGTTCGAGGAGCTTGGCTTTTATTATGTCGGGCCGATCGACGGCCATAATCTCGACCATCTGATCCCGATTCTGGAAAATGTCCGCGACAGCGACCATGGCCCGGTGTTGATCCACGCGGTGACGATGAAGGGCAAGGGCTATGCCCCCGCCGAGGCCGCCGCCGACAAATATCATGGCGTCCAGAAATTCGACGTCATTACCGGCGAGCAGGCGAAAGCGCCGCCGGGGCCGCCCGCGTACCAGAATGTGTTCGGCGAGACGCTGGCCAAGCTCGCCGACACCGACCCGCGCATCGTCGCGATCACCGCGGCGATGCCGTCGGGGACTGGCATCGACAAGTTCGCCAAGGCGCATCCGACGCGCAGCTTTGACGTCGGCATCGCCGAACAGCATGCGGTGACCTTTGCCGCGGGATTGGCGGCGCAGGGGATGCGGCCGTTCTGCGCGATCTATTCGACCTTCCTCCAGCGCGCCTATGATCAGGTTGTCCATGATGTGGCGATCCAGAATCTGCCGGTGCGCTTTGCGATCGACCGCGCCGGGCTGGTCGGCGCCGACGGATCGACCCATGCCGGGTCGTTCGACGTCACCTATCTGGCGACGCTGCCCAATATGGTGGTAATGGCGGCCGCCGACGAGGCCGAGCTGGTCCATATGACCTATACCGCCGCCGAATATGACGCGGGGCCGATTGCCTTCCGCTATCCGCGCGGCAATGGCACCGGGGTGGCGCTGCCCGAGGTTCCGGTGAAGCTGGAGATCGGCAAGGGGCGCGTTGTGCGCAGCGGCAAGACGGTGGCAATCTTTTCGCTCGGCACGCGGCTCGCCGAGGCGTTGAAGGCCGCCGACACGCTGGAGGCGCGCGGGCTGTCGACGAGCGTGATCGACCTGCGCTTTGCCAAGCCGCTCGACGAGGAATTGATCCGCAAGATGCTGGCCAGCCACGAAGTGTGCGTGACGGTCGAGGAAGGCAGCGTCGGCGGGCTCGGCGCGCATGTGCTGACACTGGCGAGCGACGAAGGGCTGATCGATGCGGGGCTGAAGCTGCGCACGCTGCGCCTGCCCGATATGTTCCAGGATCAGGACAAGCCCGAACTGCAATATGACGCCGCGGGGCTCAACGCGCCGCAGATCGTCGATTGCGTGCTGAAAGCGCTGCGTCATAACAGCGCGGGTGTCGAGGAAGCGGGCGCGCGGGCTTAGTCTGGATCGCTGGCAGCGGGGGCGAGGCCAATGGATTTCCTGAAACTCATCCAGTCGCTCGACGAGCTGCTCTACGAGATCATGTCGTGGCTGGTCTTTTATCCGGTCACCTTGTGGCGCGCGCTGACGAAGCCGCTGAAGATGATGGATTATG
The DNA here is from genome assembly GCA_018823905.1 of Alphaproteobacteria bacterium. Classification (GTDB taxonomy): domain Bacteria; phylum Pseudomonadota; class Alphaproteobacteria; order Sphingomonadales; family Sphingomonadaceae; genus Sphingopyxis. The sequence continues at coordinate 11,310 of JAHJHL010000017.1, read as the reverse complement.
CCGACACCGAACTCGGCGATCCGGCGGAGCGGCAATATAGCGATACGCTGTCGCCGCCGCTGTTCCTGCTGCTGACCATCGCGCTGACGCATGCCGCCGAACTGTCGCTGGTCGGGCAGGATCAGTTGGTCACCAGCAAGACCGGGCTGAGCGCCTTCGTCAGTGACGACAGCAGCCTGATTCTGGTGCGCGTCGCGTTTTTCAGTATTTTCCCGCTGATCATGGCGGCGCGGATGGTGCGGGCGCGGCATGTGAAGCTGGATCGCGGACCGCTCAAACCGCCCTTTTATAGCCAATGCTATGTCACCGCGCCCTTCGCGATGATGGTCAGCGCCGCGTCGATCCTGATGCGGATGGGGCAGGTCGAGTGGGTGGTGGCCGGGTTCGCGCTGCTCGTCTTTGCGCTGCTGTGGTTCGGCACGTTGCAGATCTTGTGGTTCGCGCACCATCTGCGCACCGGCTATTGGCGCGCCGCGGGGCATGCCTCGCGCGCGATGGTCGAGGCGCTGCTGTTGTTCACGGTCGTGTCGCAGATTTTCCGCTAGCCGACCGGGACGATCGTCGCCTGCGCGATCGCGCAGCGGCGCGGTTCTTCGCCATCGCTTTCGGCCCAGACATCGGCGCGGACGATCGCCTGTCGCTTGCCCGCCTTGATCACCGTGCCGCGCGAGCGCAAATGGCTGCCTTTGGCGGGGGCGAGGAAGTTGATCGTGTAGCTGCCGGTGACAACGTCGCCGATCACGCTGCTCGCGGCCCAGGCGCAGGCATTGTCGGCCATCAACCCGACGATCGCGCCATGGGCATAGCCGTGATGCTGGGTCATGTCGGGGCGCAGCGCGAGCAGCAATTCGGCCTCACCCTCGAAACAGCGCAGCGGTTCGACGCCGAGGAAGGCGGTGAAGCCCGACGCATCGACCGCGACACTTTTCATATAGGCGACGGCTTCGTCGTTATTGGCGAATATGTGACCGCGCATGGAGAATCCTCTTAAGTCTGCAATGCAGACTAAATGCCGCTTGCGCTGGGCGTGCGTCAAGTCTTAAATCCAGACCTGTGAAAGATTACACCGCCTCTCGTTCGCCTTGCGCCGTGGGCCGCGCATCGCGCCTTCTCGGCGACCGCTGGGTCTTGCTGATCCTGCGCGAGGCGTTTCTGGGGTTCGAGCGTTTCGAGGATTTTGTCGGGCGGCTCGACATATCGCGCGCGGCGCTGACCTCGCGGCTTGGCTGGCTGGTTGATGCCGGGGTGATGGAGCGGGTGCCGCCCGATGCGAAGCGCGCGGCCTATCGGTTGACCGCCGCGGGGCAGGCGCTGCGCCCGACCTATGACGCGATCAAGGCGTGGGGCGAGGCATGGCTGCCGCGCGCGCCAAAAGAAAACGGCCCGGGCGATGCCGGGCCGGGGATTTATTGATTAGCTGAGATGGGCTCAGGCGCCCGGAATCGCCGCCTGTGCGTCGCGGCCGTCGCCTTCGGGGGCGGCCAGGATGTCGCGGACGACCAGTCCCTTGTCGACGACCTGGGTGTCGGGGCTGCCGACCTGGCTGCGGATGCCGGGGTCGGCGCGGGCGCCGTCGGCGCTGCTGATCACCGCCGCTTCGTTGGGGCTGCGGGCCGAGGGGCCGCCGAACAGCGCGCGCAGCGTCTGTTCCGCGGTCGTTTCGCCGCCGGGACGCGCAGTTCCGGGGGCGGGCGGGGTCAGCGAGAAATCGGGCGGCACGACGAGCGGCGCCTGACGCGACACCGCAAATTCATCTGGACGGTCGCGGTTGAACAGATTGTTCGACCCGCAGGCCGACAGGGTGGTGGCCAGAATCGAGGCGGCCAGGATGGCGGTGGTCCGGTTCACTGTAATAACTCCTATGCGCCCCGTTAATCGGTGGACGGCGACCCGTCCGTGCTGGCCGCCTTTTCGCCGAAGAGCAGCGCGCGCGCAACCAGCAAAAGCACCCCGAGCGTGATGCACGCATCGGCGACGTTAAAGATCATGAAGGGACGGAAATCGCCGAAATGCAGGTCGGCGAAATCGACGACATAGCCGTAGCGCACCCGATCGACGATATTGCCGAGCGCGCCGCCCAGGATCATCGCGAGCGCAATCACGTCGCCCTTTGCCTGTTCGCGCGTCATCCAGATGCCGACCGCGCCCGCGACGAGGGCGGTGACCGCCACGAGCGTCCAGCGCGTCGTGTCGGTGCAGCTGGCGAACATCGACAGCGAAATGCCGCAATTTTCGGCCCAGGTCAGGTTGAAGATGTCGACGATCTCGATCACCCGCTTCGCTTCGAGCGACAGCGGGGTGATGATCACCCATTTGGTGACCTGATCGAGCAGGAAGGCGAAGGCGGCGATCAACAGGCCGAAACGCAGGTGCGGCGAACGAGAGCTTGTCATGCCGCGTTCAATACTGTTTCGCAGCGATCGCACAAGTTGCCGTCCCCGGTAACTTCGGGGAGGTGGCGCCAGCAGCGGCCGCATTTGTGGTCGGTGGTTGGGGTGATCGTGATGCCTTCATGGCCCGGAACCAGATGCACAGTCCCCGAGATGAATGTTTCCGCGAGATGATTGCGGTCCAAGTCTTGAAGAATCACGTCGAGATCGCTCATCGTGATTTCGGCTTCAAGGCTTGAGCGAACCTGCTTATCGCGGCGCAAGGGTTCAATCGCTTCCGTAACTTGTCCACGCAGCGCGCGCAGTTCCGTATTGCGGATCACCATTGCCTTGTCGCGCTCAAATGCCGGAAGCTCGGGCCACTCCAACAGATGCACGCTGCCCGCATCGGGATAGCGCGTCCCCCAAACTTCCTCGCTGGTGAACACCAGCACCGGCGCGGCGTAGCGCACCAGCGCGTGGAACAGCGTGTCGAGCACGGTGCGATACGCGCGGCGTTTGTCGGTGCCGAGCGGGGCGGCGGGGCCGATGTCGCAGTAGAGGCTGTCCTTGCGGATATCGAAATAGAAGGCCGACAGGTCTTCGTTGCAGAAATCCGAGAGCAGGCGGGTGTAGCTGTTGAAGTCGAAATCATCCACCGCGCGGGCCAGCTTCGCATCGAGGTCGGCGAGCAGGCTGAGCATATAGCGTTCGAGCTCGGGCATCGCCGCGACGTCGGTGACGCGTTCTTCCTCGCTGAAGCCTTCGAGCGCGCCGAGCAGATAGCGGAAGGTGTTGCGCAGCTTGCGATACTGGTCGGCGACCCCGGTCAGGATTTCCTTGCCGATGCGGTGGTCTTCGGTGAAGTCGACCGACAGCGCCCACAGGCGGAGGATGTCGGCGCCATAATCGCGCATCAGGTCGATCGGGCTGATCGTGTTGCCGAGCGACTTCGACATTTTGAAGCCCTTGGAATCCATGGTGAAGCCGTGCGTGAGCACCGCCTTGTACGGCGCCTGTCCGCGCGTGCCGCTGGATTCTAGCAAGGACGACTGGAACCAGCCGCGATGCTGGTCGCTGCCTTCGAGATAGAGGTCGGCGCTGTGGGTGCCGCCGTCGTGGCGGACGAGCGCGGGCCAGCGGCCGCTTTCCAGCACGAAGGCGTGGGTGCAGCCCGAATCGAACCAGACGTCGAGGATGTCGACGATGCGTTCGTAATCGGCGGCGTCATATTGATCGCCGAGATATTCCTGCGCGCGCGCGTCGCTCCACGCGTCCACGCCGCCCGCCTTCACCGCCGCGACGATGCGGTCGTTGACGATCGGGTCGTTGAGATAGACGCCGGTCTTGCGGTCGACGAAGAGGGTGATCGGCACGCCCCATGCGCGCTGGCGCGACAGCACCCAGTCGGGGCGGTCCTTGACCATGCTGCCGATGCGGTTGCGGCCCTTTTCGGGGACGAAGCGCGTGTCATCGATCGCCTGCATTGCGGCCTCGCGCAGCGTCGGCGCGGCGCAGAGATCCTCTTCGGCGGGGTTGATCGCGCCGCCCTCATTCTCCCAGCGCTTTTCGCGCGGGGTCTTGGGCTCGATGTGGGTCATCACCTTGTCCATCGGCACGAACCATTGCGGGGTGCAGCGATAGATGACCTTCGCCTTCGAGCGCCAGCTATGCGGATAGCTGTGCTTGTAGTCGGCGCTGGCTGCAAGCAGCCCGCCGGCTTCGCGCAGATCAGCGCAGATCGGGCCGTCGGGGGCGTTGAACTTGGGGTTGATGACGCTGCCCTGACCGCCGAGCCAGCCCCAATCCTCGCGATATTTGCCGTCGCCCTCGACCGCGAACACGGGGTCGAGCCCGTTTGCCTTGCAGAGGTCGAAATCATCCTCGCCATGGTCGGGCGACATATGGACGAGCCCGGTGCCGCTGTCGGTGGTGACGAAATCGCCGGGCAGGAAGGGGCGCGGGCGCGCGAAGAAGCCGCCGAGCGCGTGCATCGGGTGGCGGGCGATGGTGCCGGCGAGGTCGGAGCCTTTGAAGCTGAGGCTACTGGCGTAATTCAGTTGTGCCACAGCGTCGTCGAGTGCCGGGGCGTCACCTGTTGCGCGAAACGACAAGCCAGTCCGCTGTAAGAAGCTTTCAACCAGATCGAAGGCTACCAGATAATCTCGGCCATCATCTGCTTTGACCAGATAATACTCCATCTCCGGCCCATAGGCCAAAGCTTGGTTGACCGGGATCGTCCAAGGCGTCGTCGTCCAGATGACCGCATGCGCGCCGACCAGCTCGGCGACCGGGCTTTCGACGATCTCGAACGCGACATCGATCTGGGTCGAGACGATATCCTCATATTCGATCTCGGCCTCGGCGAGCGCGGTCTTTTCGACCGGCGACCACATCACCGGCTTGGCGCCGCGATAGAGCATGTCGTTCGCAGCGAATTTGAGCAGTTCGCGGACGATGGTGGCTTCGGCCTCATAGTCCATCGTGAGGTAGGGATGATCCCAGTCGCCGCCGATGCCGAGGCGCTTGAGCTGCTCGCGCTGGGTGTCGACCCAATGCTGGGCATAGGCGCGGCATTCGGCGCGGAATTCCTCGACCGGAACCTCGTCCTTGTTGAGCTTTTTCTTGCGATATTGCTCCTCGACCTTCCACTCGATCGGCAGGCCGTGGCAGTCCCAGCCGGGGACGTAGGGCGCGTCCTTGCCCTTTAGTGTTTGCGTGCGGACGACCATGTCCTTCAGGATATGGTTGAGCGCGTGGCCGATGTGCATGTCGCCATTGGCGTAGGGCGGGCCGTCGTGGAGGATGAACTGGTCGCGGCCCTTGCGGCTGGCGCGAATCTGGCCTTCCAGATTGCCCTCGAGCCATTTGGCGAGAATCAGCGGCTCCTTCTGCGGCAGGCCGGCCTTCATCGGGAAGTCGGTCTTGGGCAGGAAGACGGTGTCGCGATAATCGCGCTGTTCGGCGGCGGGCGTGCTTTCGGTCATGGTCGCGGCGCTTAGCGCAGTTTTGCGGGGGAGCAAAGCTTATGGGCGAAGGCAGGGTGGAACGGGAGATTCACGCGGAGACGCGGAGACGCGGAGGGAAAGAAGAGAAGGGATTCGCGCAGAGCGCGCAGAGATCGCAGAGAAGGAGAAAGGGCGGCGAAGCCGCCAATCATATTTCTACGCGGCTCCGCGTCTCCGCGTGAACCCATTTCCTCTGCGCTCTCTGCGCTCTCTGCGCGAAACATTTCTCCCTCTCCCAATGGGAGAGGGGATTAGCGTTGCCGCGGCCGCAGCGCCGGTCCGACCGCGCGGATGTCTTCGACCCAGATATAGCCGTTGAAGCTCGCCGGGATTTTGGCGAGTTGGTGGGGGTTGGAGAGGCCTTCGTTCGACTTGCCGCGTTCATAGGGGCCGAACACGATGACACGCGCGCCGACGCTGTCCATGCGGGCGAGCAGGCGGTCGGGCCAGCCCCAATAGGCCCATTGATAGTTGATCGGGATCGCGAGGACGCCGTTCCGGCAGCTGGCGGGAACGATGCCCGTCCAGCCGTAGGTCACATAGTCCTTGGTGCAGGCCTTGCCCTCGCGCTTGAGGTCGAAAGACCAGTTGGCGGGGAGCAGTTCGCGCATCCGTTTCACCGGGCGTTCACCGCCGTAAAAGGCGTCGCCGAGCTTTTCGCTGTCGCGGCCCGACGCTTTGAGGATCGCGAACAGCTGGTCGGCCTCGGCTGGGTTTTTCGATTTGAAGTTGAACAGGATCGGGTGGACGGGGAGCGCCGCGAGGCCTTCCTCGACGGTTGGCATCTTGCCGACGCCCTTGCCGCGCAAGGGGAAGGTCTTGCCGCCGTCGGCGGTATAGCCATAGCCGATGTCGAGCGCCTTAAGCTCGGCCAGCGTCAGGTCGCGGGTGTCGCCCTTGCCGTTGGTGCGGCAATCGACGGTCCAGTCGTGGAAGAGGACCATCTTGCCGTCCTTCGTCGGCGCGACGTCGATCTCGACCATGTTCGCGCCGAGCCCGACCGCCCATGTCATCGATTCGGGGGTGTTTTCGAATATCTCATGGTCGGGCGGATAGGCATGGACGGCGGTGCAGGTGTCGCGGCCGACCGCGGCGCGCTTGTCGTAGAGGTGATAGACGCCGCGGTGCGCGATGAGTTTGGGTTTGCCTTCGGGTGCGGGGGCGAGCCAGCTGGCGTTGCTGAGGGTCAGCCAGGCGATGAAGGCGGCGAACAGCCAGAGCGCGATTTTGGTGGCGCGCTTCATCGGCTTTTTCTTTGGGCCTTCTAGCGCATCGGCCCAGTCGGTGTTTGCGTCGGTCATGTCGCTTGGTTCACTCGCGAGCGGTGGTGGTTAGATAGTTCACGCGGAGGCACGGAGACGCGGAGAAAAGAAAAATGGAATTCGCGCAGAGGCGCAGAGAACGCAGAGGGGAAGGAATAAGGGCGGCGAAGCCGCCAATCCTTCTCCTCCGCGGCTCCGCGTGAACCCATTTCCTCGGCGTCCTCTGCGTCTCTGCGCGCATCATTTTAGAGCCCCGTAAGCAGCGCCTTCGCCGCATCGCAATCCCTGGCAATCTGCGCCATCAGCGCGTCCATGCTGTCGTATTTCGCCTCGGGCCGGATGAAGGCGTGGAAGGCGACGTCGATTTCCTGCCCGTAAAGATCCTCGGCGAAGTCGAAGAAATGCGGTTCGAGCAGCTCCTTCGGCGGATCGAAGCTGGGGCGGATGCCGAGGTTGGCGGCGCCTTTCAGCTCGCGCCCGTCGGGCAGGCGGCCGGTGACCGCATAGATGCCGTAACGCGGGCGCAGGTAATTGCCCATGTCGATATTGGCGGTCGGAAAACCGAGCAGGCGGCCATTCTTGTCGCCATGCTCGACGCGGCCGCGCACGGTGAAGGGGCGGGTGAGCAGGCGCGCGGCGGTGGCGCAGTCGCCTGCTTGCAGCGCCTCGCGGATGCGGCTCGACGAGATCACCGCGTCGTCCTCGACCGGCGCGACCATTTCGGTGAAAAAGCCCAAGCGGCGGGCGTGGTCGGCCAGCGTCACGACATCGCCGCCGCGGCCCTTGCCGAACACGAAGTCGCTGCCGGTGACGACCCCGGCGGCGCCGTAGCGACCCAGCAGCAGACCGGTGATGAAATCCTCCGCCGTCGTCCCCGCGAGCGCGGCGTCGAAGGGCAGGACAAGCATCGCATCGGCGCCCGCCGCGGCGAACAGCTCCTGCCGCTGGTCGAGCGTCGTGAGGCGGAAGGGCGGGACGTCGGGTTTGAAAAAGCGCACCGGATGCGGATCGAAGGTCGCGACGATCGCGGGGCGGCCTTCGTCCTGCGCATGGCGCACGGCGCGGCCGACGACCGCCTGATGCCCGGCGTGGAAGCCGTCGAAATTGCCGAGCGCGATGACGCCGCCGCGGAGCGGGTCCGCGATGCGGGTATGGCCGTCGAGGCGGATCATGGCGCGGGCGGCGTTAGCGGGACCAGCCCCGCCCTGAGCACACGAATTGCGTTGCCGCCCATCGCGGCGCGGATTTCGTCGTCGCTGAACCCCGCGTCGATCAGCGCCTGCGTCACCTGCGCCAGCTTCGACGTGTCGAAGCGCACCGTGGTGGCGCCGTCATAGTCGCTTCCGAGCGCGACGTGCTGGATGCCGACGAGGTCACGGACATGCTTCATCGCCTTGGCGATGCTCGCGGGCGCGGTGTCGCAGATCGCGGCGTCCCAGTATCCGATGCCGATCAGGCCGCCCGTCGCGGCGACGCCGCGGATCTGTTCATCGCTGAGGTTGCGGTTGACCTTGCACGTTGCCTGCACGCCGCCGTGGCTGGAGACGACGGGGCGGCGCGCCAGCTTGAGGATGTCGGCGACGCACGCCTCGCTGCAATGCGCGATGTCGACGACCATGCCCTTGGCTTCCATCGCGGTCACAACCTGCCGCCCGAGCGGGGTGAGGCCGCCTTTTTTCAGGCCGTGCATCGATCCGGCGAGGTCATTGTCGAAGAAATGGGTTAGTCCCGCCATGCGGAAGCCCGCGGCGTAGAGCTTGTCGAGGTTGGCGAGCTTGCCTTCGAGCGGATGCAATCCTTCGATGCTCAGTAGCGCGCCGGTGGTCAGCGGCTTGCCCCTGCGCGCCGCGAGCAGCGCGTCGAGGTCCGCAGCAGTCGCGACCGCGCGCAGCTTGCCGTCCGACGCCGCGACCGCGCGGTGGAGCTTTTCGGCGTGCCAAAGCGAGCGTTCGAGCAGCGAGTTCCACGTCCGCACCGGCTGGAGCTGCGCGATCACCAGGCTGGTGATATTGTCGGTGTCGCCGCTGTTGGCGTCGTAATTTTGGCCCTTGGGGGATTTGGTGGTGCTGGCGAGGATTTGCAGCGCGACATTGCCGTCCTCGAGCCGCGGCAGGTCCATATGGCCGCGGTCGGCGCGGTCGAGGATATTGCGTTTCCACAGCAGGGTGTCGCTGTGCAGGTCGACGATGGTCAGCGCCCGGTGCAGCGCCTTGGCGCGTTCGCTGACCGCCGGGAGCGGCTTGCCGTCGATCTGGTTGGTGCCACGCTCGATGATCCCGGGGGCGAACGCGAAAAAGGCGAGCGCGGCGAGGGCGATGACGAGCAGGAGTGCGATCAACCAGCGACGCATGTCTAAATCCTTGTCAGCGTGACGAAGCTGTAGGCGGGGCGCCCGGCGTCGTCGGCGGGATGATCTTCGCGCGCCACCTCGCGCCATGCGGCGGAGTCGGGATAGGCGATGACCGCGTCGCCTTTCGGTTCGAGCCCGACTTCGGTCAGCTCGATACGATCGGCCTGGGGCAGGAACAGGCGATAGATTTCGGCGCCGCCGATCACCATGACGTGCGGGGCGTTGGCGAGCTTCAGGGCTTCCTCGATCGTCGCGACGGGCTCGGCGCCCTCGTCCTGCCAGTCGGGGTCGCGGGTGAGGACGATGTGGCGACGCCCTTCGAGCACCGCGGGCAGGCTGTCGAAGGTCTTGCGCCCCATGATCATCGGGCGGCCCATCGTCAGCTGTTTGAAGCGGCGGAGATCCGCGGGCAGGTGCCAGGGCATCTTGCCGTCGGCGCCGATCACGCCATTGGCGGCGCGCGCGAGGATGAGGGTGATTTCGGGGTGGTTCATGCGGGGGCGGTCCCGACCCAGGTCGCGTGGCCCAGCTTGCGGCCGGCGCGGACTTCGGTCTTGCCATAATGATGGACGTGGCATGCGCCGTCAGTCAGCAGCGCGGGCACGGAGGCGATATCGGCGCCGATCAGGTTGCGCATCGTGACGGGCAGCGCGGTGGTCGCGGTGCTGCCGAGCGGCAGCCCGGCGACGGCGCGGATGTGGTTTTCGAACTGGCTGGTCACCGCCCCCTCGATCGTCCAGTGGCCGCTGTTGTGGACGCGCGGCGCCATCTCGTTGAAAACAGGCCCATCGTCGGTGGCAAAAAATTCGCCGGTGAGCACCCCGACATAATCGAGATCGTCGGCGATCCGCGCCATCAGCGCGCGGGCTTCGTCCTGCTGATCGAGGATGATTTGCGGCGGGGGCAGCGTCGAGGTGGCGAGGATGCCGTCTTTGTGGACATTGACGCTGCTGTCCCAGAAGCGCGTTTCACCGTCGATGCCGCGCACCAGCAGCACCGAAAATTCATGCGCGAAGGTGACGAAGCCTTCGAGGATCGCGGCGTGGCGGTCGATCGCGTCCCATGCGGCATCGGCGTCGGCAGGGGTGGCGAGGCGCGCCTGCCCCTTGCCGTCATAGCCCATGCGCAGTGTTTTCAGGATCGCCGGGGCGCCGATGTCGGTGATCGCGGCGTCGAGTGCGGCGCGGTCGGGAACGGCAGCGAAGGGCGCGGGGCGCCCGCCGAGTCCGGCGACAAACTGCTTTTCGATCAGCCGGTCCTGCGCAATCTCCAGCGCTTGCGCCCCGGGACGCACCGAGACATGCCCCGACAGGAAGCGCACCGTATCGACCGGGACATTTTCGAACTCGATTGTCACCGCGTCGCACGCCGCAGCAAAGGCGGCGAGGCGCGGTTCGTCGTCCCACGCCGCCTGGACATGATGCGCCGCGACCTGCGCCGCGACACTCTCACGCTCGGGGGCGTAGCTGTGGACCTGATAGCCGAGCTGCGCGGCGGCCACCGCGAGCATGCGGCCGAGCTGGCCGCCGCCCAAAATGCCGATCGTCGAACCCGGTGCCAGCAAGCGATCAGCCTTCGCGCACGGGGTGGGGGGCGACGCTGCTTGTCTGTTCGGCGCGCCATGCGTCGAGTTTCTGCGCCAGATCGCTGTCATTGTTGGCGAGCAGCGCGGCGGCGAACAGGCCCGCGTTGGTCGCGCCCGCCTTGCCGATGGCAAAGGTTGCCACCGGAATGCCGCCGGGCATCTGGACGATCGAATAGAGGCTGTCGACACCGCTGAGCGCGGCCGACTGGACGGGGACGCCGAGTACGGGAACGCGCGTCATCGATGCGACCATGCCAGGCAGATGTGCGGCACCGCCGGCGCCCGCGATGATCGCTTTGAGGCCGCGCTCGGCCGCGCTCTTGGCATAAGCAACGAGGCGGTCGGGGGTGCGGTGCGCCGACACGATCTGCACTTCGTGGGCGATGCCGAATTGTTCGAGGATCTGGACCGCATGCGCCATCGTCGGCCAGTCGGACTGGCTGCCCATGATAACCCCGACTTGCGGCGCGCTGTCGCCCATCACCCAACCCTCCACAAAGCCGCGGCCATTCACCGGGTGAATCGCCGCCGCAACCCCCCTAGCGACTGCACCGCGCGCGGGCAACGCCGCCTGTGGTCCCTTGCTCGCAGTGCCGACAGCAGCAGTGGTATCTAAACCGTTTTGGCACCCCCAACGGGTAATTGAGGCTCCCTACCTCTGCGTTTACCGATTGGTATCAAGTCGCAGCTAGGGTTGCCGCGCAATATCCGTCGGCATCGGGCCGATGATAAGGGT